>NZ_JAELUD010000061.1:0-23408 GCF_016429185.1 Aquitalea sp. ASV11 | reverse complement strand
GGGCAATGCCGCTGGCGATGAACAGCCCGATTTGTTTGGAATCAAATGCCTTGCTCATGTTATTTCTCCCCCGGATCAGGCGCGGTCAGCCATCTTTTCGCCCAGCAGGCCGGACGGACGGAAAATCAGCACCAGGATCAGCACCATGAAGGCAAAGATGTCCTGATAGTTGGAACCCAGGAAGCCACCGGTCAGCTGACCGATATAACCTGCACCCAGGCTTTCGATGATGCCCAGCAGGATACCGCCGGCCACTGCGCCACCCAGATTGCCGATACCACCCAGCACCGCAGCGGTAAACGCCTTCAGGCCGATCATGAAGCCCATATAGTAGTGAGCTTGGGAATAGTTGGTAGCAACCATTACACCGGCAATCGCACCCAGGGCAGAACCCAGCATGAAGGTGGCGGAGATAATGGTGTTGACGTTGACACCCATCAGGCCGGCCACGGCCGGGTTCTGACTGGTGGCACGCATGGCGCGACCCAGCTTGGTTTTCTCAACCACAACCAAAAGGCCGGTCATCAGCACCAGGCACAGCACCACGATCATGATTTGCAGCTTGGTAATGCTGGCACCCATGATGCTGACGGTGTCAGCATTCAGCAGGTCAGGGAACGGGATGTAGTTGCGGCCCCAGATCAGGATGGCAATCTGCTGCAGCGAAATGGACAAGCCAATCGCGGTAATCAGCGGAGCCAGACGCTGGGCGCCACGCAACGGACGGTAAGCCACCCGCTCAATGACAAAGCCCAGCAAGGCGCAAGCCGGAATGGCAACCAGCGTGCCGATCAGCACGATAGCCCAGCCTGGAAGGTCCACACCCGAGTGCATCAGGGTAGAAACGACGGTAATACATACCATTGCACCAATCATCACGACTTCGCCATGGGCGAAGTTGATGAGCCCCATGATCCCGTACACCATGGTGTAACCCAGCGCGATCAGCGCATAGATGCTACCAAGTACCAGACCATTGAGGATCTGTTGGAAAAAAATGTCCACGTGGGAGATCTCCTTTGATTTAAACGACCCAGCAGCTTGTAGGGCTTCCCCTCTTCTTATGCCACCTGTAGTTGTTGCCTGTCGTATCGAACCATTTTCCTGGTTTCTGTCTGACAGCCGCACGGATTATGCGTGTGGATTCAATCGACTGTCAATCTGAAAAACCGGTGAAAAACAGCAAAAAGGCAAATCATTTAAGATTGTTGCAAGTTATTGATTTTATTGAGTTTTTACCGGACATATTACTGCGCCGCAGCAAGATAATATCGGATATCTTCACTGCGCGAGAACACACCTGGCAAAGCCTGCATTTTCACATTTTTGACATGTTTCCCCTTGAAAATATTCGTAATCGAAAAGAAATGATCATTCGCATTCCAATGCGAACACAGAATTTTCGCACTCATTCGAATGTATACAATCTTCGGGATACAATCGTCCGCCCGACTGAACGCACCCCATACCTGCAAAATTTTTGTCGGCTCACTACATCATTAAGCACGCAGTGCGGACAAAACTGTTTGTTGCGGCCTCTATAGCAAGAGTCGGGCCAGTTTTTTGCCACTGAAAACGGGAAATTTGCCCCACAATGTGGCAAAAAATGCTGCAGCGCCCCATAACAGCACAAAAGCCACCCGCAGGTGGCTTTATATATAGACAGGAACAGGGCAACTGACCGGAATGAAGACATCGCCCTGTCCTGCCGCATGATCTGGCTCAGGTCAGCTGGAAAGGGTAAACCGAACCCAGCCGCATGATGCGCGTCAGTTCGTCCAGCGCCGTGCGGCATTCATCCAGCAGCAAGGGGTCGGCCAGATCATCCGCACTCAGGCGATCGCGGTAATGCCGCTCCACCCAGGCGTTCAGCGTCGCGAACAGATCATCACTCATCAGCACGCCCTGGTTGACTGCGGCAATCTCGCTGGCCGACATCGCCACGCGCAAACGCAGGCAAGCCGGGCCGCCGCCATTCTGCATCGACTGTTTCAGGTCGAACACGCGGATTTCATTGATCGGGCCACCGCTGCTGCTCATCTTTTGCAGATAGCTCCACACGCGCTCGACATTGCGGCATTCTTCCGGCACCACGATGATCATGCTGCCATCGGGCTTGGACAGCAGCTGGCTGTTGAACAGATAGCTCTTCACCGCCTCGGCCACGCTCACTTCGGCATCCGGCACTTCCACCGGCACAAACTGCCCACCCACGGCCGCCAGCTTGCGTGACAGCTCTTCCAGCACCCTGCCCTGCTCCAGGAAAGACTTTTCATGATGGAACAGCACATTGCGGTTGCCCACCGAAATCACATCGTTGTGGAACACACCGGCATCGATGGTGGCCGGGTCCTGCTGGGCATACACCACGCCGGATTCCGACAAACCATGCAGGCGCGCCACGGCCTGGCAGGCTTCCAGCGTCTGCCGCGCCGGGAAGCGCTGCGGGGCCGGGTAACGGCTATCGAATGCCGCCGCGCCGAACACGAAGAACTCCACCCCGGCAGCATCATATTCCGCACAGAAGCGGGTATGGTTGGCCGCACCTTCATCACCAAAGTGCATCTGTGCCGGCAGGGCTTCATGCACCATGAAATGCTGCTCATCGGCAAACATGGCCTGCAACAGACGGCGCGTGGTGGGATGCTCGATGGAGCGGTGGAATTTGTTGTTCAGATTGGCCGGGGTAAAGTGCACCCGCTTGTCCGCGGTATCGCCGGACGGGCTGACCGTGGCCGCATTGGCCGTCCACATGCAGGAAGCGGACGAAGCTGCCGCCAGAATGGCCGGGGCCTCCTTGGCGGCACGCGCCACCACTTCGCCGTCGGTACCGGAAAAACCCAGACGGCGCAGGCTGGCGATATCCGGGCGCTCGTGCGGAGCCAGCACGCCTTGCTTGAAGCCCAGGTCGTGCAGCGCCTTCATCTTGGCCAGACCCTGCTGGGCCGCCTGCCTGGGATTGGACACTGCCTTGGTATTGCTGGTGGAAGCCACATTGCCAAAGGACAGGCCGCTGTAGTTGTGCGTCGGCCCGACCAGGCCGTCAAAATTCACTTCGTAGGCGTTCACAGTGTAATCCCCGGAGAAAGTTGGGCAGGCACGGTCAGGCTGTCGCATTCCAGCGAGGCAACCGGGTAAGCGCAGTAATCGGCGGCATAGTAGGCGCTGGGGCGATGGTTGCCCGATGCGCCGATGCCACCAAACGGGGCAGCACTGGAAGCACCAGTCAGCGGCTTGTTCCAGTTGACCACGCCAGCGCGGCTTTCCAGCAGATAGCGTTCGTACAAGGCACGGCTATCCGACAGCACGCCACCGGCCAGGCCAAAGCGGGTGTCGTTGGCAATGGCGATGGCTTCATCAAAATCGGCATAGCGGATGACTTGCAGCAGCGGGCCGAAGAATTCTTCGTCCGGGCGCTCCACCGCAGTGCTGTCGATGATGCCGGGCGACAGGATGGCGGCATCCGGTGTCAGGCGACGCATTTCCAGCAGGCTCTTGCCGCCGTTTTCCAGCAGCCAGGCCTGGGCCTTGAGCAAGGCTTCGGCGGCGGCATTGGAAATCACCGCCCCCATGAACGGTGCCGGTTGTTCGTCGTACTGCCCCACTTTCAGCTTGGCAGTGACCTCCACCAGACGGGCCAGCAGCGCATCACCCCACGCACCTTGCGGCACCAGCAGGCGACGCGCGCAAGTGCAGCGCTGTCCCGCCGACACAAAAGCTGACTGGATGATGTGATGCACGGCGGCATCGACATCGGCCACGTCTTCCACGATCAGCGGATTGTTACCACCCATTTCCAGCGCCACGATCTTGTCCGGCTGACCGCCGAAATTGCGGTGCAGCAGTTCGCCAGTGGCCGAGCTGCCGGTAAAGAACAGGCCGTCGATACCCTTGTGGCCTGCCAGGGCAATGCCGGTTTCACGCGCACCTTGCAGCAGGGCAATCACCCCGGCCGGCAAGCCGGCTTCCGCCCACAGACGCACTGTTTCCTGTGCGGTCCACGGTGTCAGTTCCGACGGCTTGAACAACACGCAGTTACCGGCCAACAGCGCAGGAACGATATGACCATTGGGCAAATGGCCGGGGAAGTTGTACGGGCCGAACACGGCCACCACACCATGCGGCTTGTGACGCAGCACCGCCTGGGCATCACCCATGGGCGCGGCGCGCTCGCCGGTACGCTCGTGATAGGACTTCACCGAAATCTCCACCTTGTTGACCATGGTGGTGACTTCGGTCAGCGCTTCCCACATCGGTTTGCCGGTTTCCTTGGCAATAATGGTGGCCAGCGCATCCTTGTTGGCCGTCAGCAGTTCGCCAAAGCGGCGGGCGATGGCAATGCGCTCGTCCAGTGCAGTGCGTGCCCAGGACTTGAAGGCCAGACGTGCCGCCACAACAGCCTGATCAACCTGCGCGGCATCCGCGCCCTGTCCTTGCCAGATGAGCTCCGCCGTAGCCGGGTTGGTCTTGCTCAGGTCTGCGCCGGTACCGGCCAGCCATTGTCCATTGATAAACAAAGTGGTCATGCGTTCTCCTTGGGCGACAGTGCCACGCAGCGTACGTGGTCGCCTTCCTGCACGTTCAGGGCCTGCGCCTGTTCCGGCGTCAGGCAGAATTCATGAGTGGGGGCTGGTGCGTGTGCCAGAATCACCCGGAAACCGGTCAGCGACTGATTGGAGACCAGATAATGGCAACGCTCACCTTCGGGCAGCGGGTCCAGTACGCGGGCGGTCACGGTGCGGCTTTCCTTCACCGCACGAATTTCGCTGGTATAGGCCTGCACGGTAGGGCCGGCATCAAAGATGTCGACATAGCCTTCGTAGCGGAAACCTTCGGATTCCAGCATGGCCACAGCCGGGCGGGTGTTGTCGTGAGTCTTGCCGATTACCGCCTGGGCATCGGCCGGCAGGAAATCGACATACACCGGGTGCTTGGGCATCAGCTCGGCGACAAAAGCCTTTTGGCCGACGCCGGTGAGGTAATCCGCCTGAGCGAAATCGATGGAGAAGAAGTGACGCCCCAGCCCTTCCCAGAAGGGTGAGCGGCCATCGGCATCGGATACGCCACGCATTTCCGCCACCACGGTCTTGCCGAACAATTGCGGGAATTGCGCCAGGAACAGGAAGCGGCTTTTCGACAGCAGACCGCCATTGCGGTTGGCGCGGAAATCCGGATGCAGGAACAAGGTGCACAGCTCGGAATAGCCGGTATGGTCGTTGGACAGGAACAGGGTTTCGTGACGCGAGTACACACCCAGTTCGTCCGAGGCGTGCACGATGGTGCCCACGCGGTAGTTGTACCAGGGCTCCTTCAGGCCAACGGCGGCTTCCAGCGCGCAGATACCACCAACCTGGCCGGTTTCGCTGTCTTCCAGCACGAATACATAGCCCTGGTCGGCGCGGTCCAGCTCACCGGCAAAGGACAGTACCGAACGGCTGATGCGACGCGACAGGCGTTCTTCGTTCACCGGCAAGGAGGTAAGGCCGACTCCGGCACTGCGTGCCAGATTCATCAGGCCGGGCAGATCGCTATGTGCGATCGGACGGATAATCATCATGCTGTCTCTCCTCAGCCTTGCTGCAAGCCGACCACACGCACGGTGTCGCCGCTGCTTACACCCAGCGCCTGGGCGGCATCCGGATTGATGAAGGCCACACCATCGACAATGGCCACGCGGATGGCTGCCGCCACGAAGTCACCTACCTGCTGGTTGCACACCAGATGCATGCTGGCCTGCGCCGGCAGGCTGGCGGCCACTTCCACCGGATGACAGCGGTTGCGCTCCAGCGTTTGCAGACGGTCCAGCTCGGCAGTCAGCACCGCGCCACCATCAAAGATGTCGATATAGTTGTCTGCCTCGAAACCTTCGGTGGTGAGCAGCTGACAGGGACGCTCGAAATTGGCGTGAATCTGGCCAATGGCGTTTTGCGCATCATCCGGCAGCAAGGGCACATAGATGGGATAGCTGGGCATCAGCTCGGCAATGAAGGTTTTGCTGTGGCCAACAAAAGCCTGCTCCACCTGCAGGAAATCCATATTGAAGAAGCGGCGGCCAATGGCGTTCCAGAACGGCGACTGCCCGGCATCATCATGAATGCCCTGCATTTCGGCAATGATGCGGCGGCCAAAGCGCTGCCGTGCCGTGGCGATGAACAGCAGGCGCGCGCGGGACAGCAGTTCGGCGGCCAGCGGTTCCAGCACGGTATCGGCATAGAAGCCGCACAGCTGCACCATGCCGGTGAGGTCGTGACAGATATTGAGCACATGCACCCGGTTGTTCACCTTGAGGGTACGCGAGGCATGCACAAAGGTTTCGCTGCGGTAGCTGTAAAACGGCTCGTCAAAACCGGCACAGGCGCTGATGGATGCAGTACCCACCACTTCGCCGGCCGACTCCAGCACGAACATATAGTATTCGCTGCCGGTTTCTGCGGTGGCTTCAAACTCGAAGGACGATGAGGACTGCTGGATCCGTTCGAACAGCTTGTCCCGATTGTTGGGCAGGCTGGTCACACCGATACCGCTGGCTACGGCCATTCTTTCGATGGCGGGCAAGTCGGCAGTGCGGACTGGGCGCACGATAAACATGGAAACCTCCCTCTGGGGGGTAAGCCGCTGCGCCGTTTCGCGGGCGCAGCCGTACCCACAGCCACGGCAAAGCCTGGCTGTGGTGTCTCTTGCGGGAAAAAACGGGGCTTACTTGGCGGCGACGAGTTCAGCCACGGCAGCATCAAAACGCTGCAGCGCTTCGTCGATGTCGCGGTCTTCCACCACCAGCGACGGTGCCATGCGCACGACATTGACACCGGCAACCAGCAGCAACAGCTGATGCTTGCTGGCGGCGTTGACGAAGTCCTTGGCACGGCCGGCAAAGGCATCGGTCAGTACGCAGCCCAGCAGCAAGCCCATGCCACGGACTTCCTTGAATACCTTGTACTTGTCGTTGATGGCATTCAGGCCATCGCGCAAGCGCTGGCTCTTGGCACGTACACCGGCCAGCACTTCAGGGGTGTTGACGATTTCGATCACCTTGAGGGCAACCGAGGCGGCCAGCGGGTTGCCGCCGTAAGTGGTACCGTGGGTGCCGACCGAGAAGCTCTGGGCAATCTTGTCGGTGGTCAGCATGGCACCAATCGGGAAACCGCCACCCAGCGACTTGGCGCTGGAGAGGATGTCCGGTGTCACGCCATATTCCTGATAGGCGTACAGCGAGCCGGTACGGCCCACACCGGTTTGTACTTCATCGAAAATCAGCAGCGCATTGTGCTGGTCGCACAGTTCACGCGCAGCTTGCAAGAAGGCCTTGTCGGCCGGCAGCACGCCGCCCTCGCCTTGCACCGGCTCGATGACTACGGCGCAGGTCTTGTCACTGATGGCCGCCTTGAGGGAGTCGATATTGTTGAACTCGAAATGGTGGATGCCAGCCGGTACCGGGGCAAAGCCTTCGGTGTACTTGGGCTGGCCACCCACGCTCACGGTAAACAGAGTGCGACCGTGGAAGGAATTCTTGCAGGAGATGATTTCGTTCTTTTCCGGACCGAAATGATCGGCGGCATATTTGCGTGCCAGCTTGAAGCAGGCTTCATTGGCCTCGGCACCGGAGTTGCAGAAGAAGGCACGATCGGCAAAGGAGGCGGAAGTCAGCGCATGAGCCAGTTTCAGTACCGGCTCGTTGGTGAACACATTGGACACATGCCACAGCTTGCCAGCCTGTTCGGTCAGCGCAGCCACCAGTTGCGGGTGGCAATGGCCCAGCGAATTCACGGCGATACCGCCAGCCAGATCAATGAATTCACGACCATCCTGATCCCAGACTCGCGATCCCAGGCCCTTGACCGGAATGAAGGCAGCCGGGCCGTAGTTGGGGACCATGACCTGGTCGAAATCAGCGCGGGTGATCGAATTGCTCATCTTTATAGTTCCCTTCCTGCTTGGTCCTCCGTTTCTGCCTGCTGTCCGGGGCAGTAAACGGCATTGTTATGATTTAATACGCTTGAAATGATTCTAATCGAATCTTCCGGCCAACCCATATCCGGTTTGCGACATCTGCTTATAAAATTACTTGACCTATCTCAAACCCGTCAAACCGCCATTTTCACCTTCATTTTCAGTATCTTGCAAAACAAATCGTCGCCACAGCCGCCATCTGGCGGTCAAAATGCTGCGCAGCATGCGTCCTGCCTGCCGTAATCGCGACATTCACACCGGCATCCCTTCCCTGCCGCCAGACGCAAAAAAGCCCGCATTGCTGCGGGCTTTTGCTTGGCAGATTGCCAGGAATTACTGCTGGGTCTTCAGACCAAAGGAGTCGGCGGTTTCGCGCGCAACCTTGGACTCGTCTTCCAGCAATGCCTTGATGGACAGGCGGATACGACCGCGATCGTCCATTTCAATGGCCTTGACCTTCACAACCTGGCCTTCTTTCAGGTAGTCGGACACATTCTTGATGCGCTCGTTGGCGATCTGGGAAATGTGTACCAGACCATCCTTGCCCGGCAGGATGGAAACGATGGCACCGACGTTGTTGTCGAGGATCTTCACTACGGTACCTTCGTAGATCTTGCCCACTTCAACTTCAACGGTGATTTCTTCAATACGCTTCTTGGCAGCCTCGGCGCCTTCACCGGAGATGGAGGCGATGGTGATGGTGCCATCTTCCTCGATATTGATCTCGGTGCCGGTGTCCTTGGTGATGGAGCGGATGGTTTCGCCGCCCTTGCCGATCACGTCACGGATCTTCTCCGGATTGATCTTCATCACATACAGACGCGGAGCGTGGGCGGACAGCTCTTGCGGGCCTTCCACGGCTTCCTTCATCAGGCCCAGGATATGCTGACGGCCTTCCTTGGCTTGCGCCAGGGCAACCTGCATGATTTCCTTGGTGATGCCCTGGATCTTGATGTCCATCTGCAGGGCGGTAATGCCTTCGGCAGTACCGGCTACCTTGAAGTCCATGTCGCCCAGGTGATCTTCATCACCCAGGATGTCGGTCAGCACGGCAAAGCGGTTGCCTTCCAGGATCAGACCCATGGCGATACCAGCCACGTGGGCCTTCAGCGGCACACCGGCGGACAGCAGCGACAGGCAGCCACCGCAAACCGAAGCCATGGAGGAAGAACCGTTGGATTCGGTGATTTCCGATACCACGCGCATGGAGTAACCGAATTCGGATTCCGGCGGCAGTACGGCAACCAGGGCACGCTTGGCCAGACGACCATGGCCGATTTCACGACGCTTCGGCGGGCCCATGCGGCCGGCTTCACCGGTGGAGTACGGCGGGAAGTTGTAATGCAGCATGAAGCGTTCGGTGTATTCACCGGCCAGCGCGTCGATGATCTGCTCGTCCTGCTTGGTACCCAGCGTGGTCACCACCAGGCCCTGGGTTTCGCCACGGGTAAACAGGGCGGAACCGTGGGTGCGCGGCAGCACGTTGCTGCGGATGCTGATCGGGCGCACGGTGCGGGTGTCGCGACCATCGATACGCGGCTCACCAGCCAGAATCTGGCCACGGACGATTTCCGCTTCCAGACCCTTGAAGATGCCCTTGATTTCGTTGGCCAGCAGGGTGTCGGTATCTTCGTTGATCAGCGCAGCCTTGACGTCGGCCCAGGCTTCGTTGATGGCAACGGTACGGGCTTGCTTCTGACGCAGGCGGAAAGCATCGGCCAGCTTGGCACCGGCAATGCCGCGTACCTGGGCGATCAGTTCTTCGTTCTTGGCCGGAGCGGTCCAGTCGAACATCACCGGATTCACTTCATCAGCCAGCTCGTTGATGGCCTTGATGGCGGCTTGCATCTGGTCGTGACCAAATACCACTGCGCCCAGCATCACGGATTCGGACAGTTCCTTGGCTTCGGACTCGACCATCAGCACGGCGCGCTCGGTACCTGCAACCACCAGGTCCATCTCGGAGGTAGCCAGTTCGGTCTTGGTCGGGTTCAGGATGTATTCGCCGTTGGCGTAACCCACACGGGCAGCACCAATCGGGCCGGCAAACGGCAGGCCGGAGATGGCCAGCGCAGCGGAAGCACCAATCATGGCCGGGATGTCGGAATCCACTTCCGGGTTCAGCGACAGCACGGTGGCCACGATCTGTACGTCGTGGTAGAAGCCTTCCGGGAACAGCGGGCGGATCGGACGGTCGATCAGGCGGCTGGTCAGCACTTCCTTCTCGGACTGCTTGCCTTCGCGCTTGAAGAAGCCACCCGGGATTTTACCGGCAGCGTAAGTACGCTCGAGATAGTCTACGGTCAGCGGGAAGAAATCCTGGCCCGGCTTGACATTTTTGCCGCCGACTACGGCGACCAGAACTACGGTTTCATCTACAGAAACAATAACGGAGCCGGAAGCCTGGCGCGCTACTTCGCCGGTTTCCAGGGTAACGGTCTGGTTACCATACTGAAACGTTTTGGTAATTTTATTGAACACAGGGCATCCCTTAGTCAAAATTGTTTTTTCAAGCTGAAAACACAACGGGAACCCCTAAAAATTCGGACCGGTTTCGATCAAAATTTCTAGAGGCTCCCCCCGTTGTCACAGTAATACAGCGTGCTTGAAGGCCAGCGTGAAAAAGTCGCAGACTTGCTGCGACTTTTTCAAACCTGAACCAATTACTTGCGCAGACCCAGACGGGCAATCAGAGCGCGGTAGCTGTCAGCATCGGTACGCTTGAGGTAGTCAAGCAGGCGACGACGACGGCTCACCATCTTCAGCAGACCACGACGGCTGTGGTGATCCTTGGTGTTGGCTTTGAAGTGCGGGGTCAGATCGTTGATACGAGCGGTCAGCAGTGCGATTTGCACTTCGGACGAACCGGTATCGCCTTCCTTGTGCTGGAAGCTTTTAACGATGTCTGCTTTTTGGGCGGCGGTCATTGCCATTTTGGGTAACTCCAAATCAGGTAAGGATCTTGCGATCCGACAAGTGCAGCGAGCCGGTTTCCCAACCCATCCGCACTTCGCTAGCAGGCTGCCTGTTTGACAGCCAGGAGTCTGATCGGGTGCAGCATGTCATCATCCCGCAACTCGGCCAGACCCAGAAACTCCGCATCCACATCGCTGTAAACACGAAAGCGCTTCATTTTCGCACACTCGCTGACAAAACGCACGGCCTGTCCGTGAATAAAACGCGCGACGCTGGCTGCATCCAGCGTATGCGCCGGAAAGTGTTGCACCAATACGTCGACCGGCAACAACAGCGCTTCGCGACCAGCCATGTCCAGCGCTTCCACATCGGCCAGCGTGTGCGCCTCGGACAGCTGGAAACCACCAGTCGTTGTACGACGCAAACCGGTCAGATGGGCAGCACAATCCAGCGCAATGGCAATGTCTTCGGCCAGCGTGCGGATATAGGTACCCTTGCTGCACAGCACGTCGATTACTGCTTCCACACCATCAAAGCTGACCAGCTGTAGCGAATGGATGGTGATGTTGCGCGGCTCACGCGCAATTTCAATGCCTTCACGCGCGTATTCGTACAAGGGCTTGCCCTGGTGCTTGAGCGCCGAATACATCGGCGGCACCTGGCTGATCTCGCCGCCAAACTGCTGCATGACTTGCAGCAGGCGGTCCTGGTCGAAGTTGATCGGGCACTCCCGCACCACCTCGCCCTCGATATCCCCGGTACTGGTGGCGGCACCAAAGCGTACGGTGGCGCGGTAACCTTTGTCGGCATCCAGCAGATAGGAGGAAAACTTGGTGGCCTCCCCCAGGCACATCGGCAACAGGCCGGTAGCCAGCGGGTCCAGCACACCGGTATGCCCAGCCTTGGCGGCATTCAGCAACCAACGCGCCTTTTGCAGCGCGTTGTTGCTGGAAATATCGTAGGGCTTGTCGATCAGCAGCACGCCATCAATCTGGCGGCGGTTGCTGCGCGGCTTGCTCATTCGGCGCTACCTTCTTCATCTGCGGCCGGAGCAGCAGCATCGACCTGACCGAATTTTTCCGCGTCTTCCTTGGCTACCTGGTTGATCAGGCTGGTCATGTGCATGCCACGCGATACCGACTCGTCGTAGACAAAGTGCAGTTGCGGCGTGGTGAACATCTTGATGCTGCGGCCCAGTTCGGAACGCAGGTAACCGGCGGAGTGCTCCAGCGCCTCCTGGCTGACTTCGCGGGTTTTCTCGTCCATCACGGTGTAAAACACCTTGGCATGGGAATAGTCACGCGTCACTTGCACGGCGGTAATGGTGATCCAGCCGGCACGCGGGTCTTTCAGACCGGTACGTACCAGCTCGGCCAGCTCGCGCTGAATCTGTTCAGCAATGCGGTCGGCGCGGGAGAAACCTTTTCTGGCTTTGGCCATGATTTCCATCCTGTCGGTATGAAAGCGGCCAACAGCCAGCCGGGCATTTACCCAGCCTTGTGTCAGCCGCCTTGAATGCAAAAGGCGAGCGCCTTCGAGCCTGAGCCCGAAGCACGCCCGCCGGAGAGCTGCCGCTTACAGCGAGCGAGCCACTTCCACGATTTCGAAAGCTTCCAGTTGGTCGCCTTCCTGGATGTCGTTGAAGTTCTTCAGCATCAGGCCACACTCGTAACCCTGCTTCACTTCCTTCACGTCGTCCTTGAAGCGCTTGAGCGAGTCCAGTTCGCCGGTATGCACCACCACGTGATTGCGGATCAGGCGGATCGAAGCGGTACGCTTGATCAGACCGTCGGTCACCATACAACCAGCAATGTTGCCAACCTTGGAGACCGGGATCACCTGACGGATCTCGACGGTACCCAGGATCTGTTCCTTCTTCTCCGGTGCCAGCATGCCGGACAAGGCTGCTTTCACTTCGTCCACGGCATCGTAAATGATGCTGTAGTAACGGATGTCCACGCCTTCGTTCTCGGCCAGCTTGCGCGCTGCGGCATCGGAACGGGTGTTGAAGCCGATCACGATGGCCTTGGAAGCGATCGCCAGGTTGATGTCCGACTCCGAGATACCACCCACGCCGGAGTGCAGGATGCTGACGCGCACTTCGTCGGTGGACAGCTTCTGCAGGCTGCCAGCCAGAGCTTCGTAGGAACCCTGCACGTCGGCCTTGATGATGATGGACAAGGTTTGCACCTCGCCACTGCCATCGGCCATCTGGGCAAACATGTTTTCCAGCTTGGCGGCTTGCTGCTTGGCAAGGCGTACGTCACGGAACTTGCCGGCACGGAACAGGGCGATTTCACGCGCCTTGCGCTCGTCGGTCAGCACCATGGCGTCTTCACCGGCTTGCGGTACGTCGGACAGACCCAGGATTTCCACCGGGATGGCAGGGCCGGCACTTTCGATGGCCTTGCCGTTTTCGTCGATCATGGCGCGAACGCGACCGAATGCCGTACCAGCCAGTACCACATCGCCCTTCTTCAGGGTGCCGGACTGAACCAGCAGCGTGGCAACCGGGCCACGACCCTTGTCCAGACGGGCTTCCACGATGATGCCCTTGGCCGGAGCGTCCACCGGTGCATTCAGCTCCAGTACTTCAGCCTGCAGCAGGATGGCTTCCAGCAGCGCGTCGATATTGGTGCCCTGCTTGGCAGACACTTCGACGAACTGGGTGTCGCCACCCCAGTCTTCCGGCACCACTTCGTGGGATACCAGTTCCTGGCGGATGCGCTCTGCATTGGCACCCATCTTGTCGATCTTGTTGACCGCCACCACCATCGGCACCTTGGCAGCCTTGGCATGGTGAATGGCTTCGATGGTTTGCGGCATCACGCCGTCGTCAGCAGCCACCACCAGCACCACGATGTCAGTGGCCTTGGCACCACGGGCACGCATGGCGGTAAACGCTTCGTGACCCGGAGTATCCAGGAAGGTGATCATGCCACGCGGGGTTTCCACGTGGTAAGCACCAATGTGCTGGGTAATGCCACCGGCTTCACCAGCGGCCACTTTGGCGCGACGGATGTAGTCCAGCAGCGAGGTCTTGCCGTGGTCAACGTGACCCATCACGGTGACGACCGGCGGACGCGGCATGACTGCCACTTCCACTTCTTCGCCTTCCGGTTTTTCCAGGTAGGCTTCCGGATCATCCGCCTGTGCCGCGCGCGGCTTGTGGCCCATTTCTTCCACCACGATCATGGCGGTTTCCTGGTCCAGCACCTGGTTGATGGTCACCATCATGCCCATCTTCATCAGGACCTTGATCACCTCAACGCCCTTGACGGCCATGCGGTGAGCCAGATCGGCCACGGAGATGGTTTCCGGCACCAGCACGTCATGCACGATGGGCTCGGTCGGAGCCTGGAAGGCATGCTGGTTGTTTTGCTTGTGCTTGCCCTTGCCACCGCGGGATTTCCAGTCATTACCGGCATCGCCGCCCTTGGTTTTCAGGCCACGACCCTTCTTGCCTTCTTCCCAGCGCTCGTTACCCTTCTTGGCGCCGCCCTTCTTGGCATCCGGACGACCGGCAACGGTTGCCGGCACCACCGGGGCTCCCGGTGCAGCGGCAGCAGCCGGACGCGGGCCACGGTTGTCACCAGCCGGACGCGGACCACGGTTGTCGCCAGCCGGGCGCGGGCCACGGTTGTCGCCAGCCGGACGCGGGCCACGGTTGTCGCCAGCCGGGCGCGGGCCACGGTTGTCGCCAGCCGGGCGCGGGCCACGGTTGTCGCCAGCCGGGCGCGGACCACGCTCGTCACGACGGTCATCACGGCGCTCTTCGCTACGCGCTTCAACTGGCTTCGGTGCTTCTACCGGCTTGGGAGCCGGTGCCGGTTGCTGCGCAGCCAGACGCGCAGCCTGACGACGTTCTTCGCGTTCGATCTTTTCGCGCATCAGCTCTTGCTGGCGGGCACGGAAAGCAGCCTGGCGCTTTTCTTCAGCTTCACGCGCGGCTACTTCTTCCGGCGACAGGATGGAGGCTACGGTTCGTGCCGCAGCCGGTGCCGGCTTGGCAGCAGGTGCAGCTTCCTTGGCCGGGACTTCCGCAACCGGGGCAGCCGGTGCGGCGGGCTTGGATTCCACCTTGGGTTCAACCTTTACTTGCGGTTCCGGCTTGGTTTCCGGTTTCACTTCAACAACCGGCTTGGTTTCTGCCGCCGGAGCAGGGGCAGCAACCACTTCAACAGGCTTGGCAGCCGGGGCCGGTGCAGCAGCAGCCGGCTCGGGTGCAACAACAGCAGCGGCAGCAGCCGGGCTTTCTTCCGGACGCACCACTACACGCTTCTTGCGTGTTTCAACTTTTACCGTACTACCGTCCGCAGTCTTGATTTCACTGGTGGACTTGCGAGTCAGCGTGATACGCGACTCATCACGCGCGCCATGCGAACGCTTCAGGTAGTCAAGAAGCTGGGATTTATCCTGCTCGGAGAGCGTATCATCCGGCGCGCGCTTGGCCACACCCGCTGCACGAAGCTGTTCCAGCAATCGTTCAGGCGTGAGGTTCAGCTCACCGGCAAACTGTTTTACATTCGTCAATACCATGCGTCTTCCCAAATTCCGTAAATACTTCCCGAAGAAGCCTTACTGGTTGAACCAGTGTTCGCGCGCTTTCATGATGATTGCACGTGCAGCTTCAGCTTCAATGCCGGTCATGTCCACCAGATCGTCAACGGCCAGGTCGGCCAGATCATCACGCGTGGACACGCCGTTCTCGGCCAACTTGCGAACCAGCTCGGCATCCAGACCCTCGATATCTTTCAGGTCTTCGGATACACCTTCGACTTTCTCTTCGGACGCAATGGCCTGAGTGAGGATGGCGTCACGTGCACGGCTGCGCAGCTCATTCACCAACTCCTCGTCAAAACCGTCGATTTCCAGCATTTCGGAAATCGGCACATACGCTACTTCTTCCAGGGTGGCAAAACCTTCTTGCACCAGTACGGTGGCGGTGGCTTCGTCCACACCCAGATGGGTGACAAACAGATCACGCAACTGCGCGTCTTCGGCCTGGTGTTTTTCCTCGGCTTCGGTCACGGTCATGATGTTCAGGTACCAGCCGGTCAGTTCGGCTGCCAGCTTGACATTCTGACCGCTACGGCCGATGGCCAGTGCCAGCTGGTCTTCCTCGACCACCACATCCATGCTGTGGTTGTCTTCGTCGATCATGATGCGGTTCACTTCAGCCGGGGACAGCGCGTTGATCACGAACTGCGCCGGTTCCGGTGCCCACAGCACGATATCGATGCGCTCGCCTGCCAGCTCCTGGGTAACGGCCTGGACGCGGGAACCTCGCATGCCGATGCAGGTGCCTTGCGGGTCGATACGGGCATCGTTGGCCTTGACGGCAATCTTGGCGCGCAGGCCGGCATCGCGGACGGCTTCCTTGATTTCCAGCAGGCCTTCTTCGATTTCCGGCACTTCCAGCTCGAACAGCTTGATCAGGAACTGGCTGGAAGTACGCGACAGCACCAGCTGCGGGCCACGACCCATGCGGTCGATGCGCAGCAGGAAGGCTTTCACGCGGTCGCCCACGCGCAGGTTTTCCTTCGGAATCATCTGATCGCGCGGCAGTACGGCTTCCAGCTTGCCGCATTCGATAATGGCATTGCCACGTTCGATGCGCTTGATGGTGCCGGTGATCAGGTGTTCGCGACGCTGCAGGAATTCGTTCAGCAGCTGTTCACGCTCGGCGTCGCGGATGCGTTGCAGGATGACCTGCTTGGCAGTCTGGGCACCGATACGGCCAAACTCGACGGCTTCCATCGGTTGTTCGATCACTGCACCCACTTCGATGCGTGGATCATCATCACGCGCGTCGGTAATGGTGATTTCGCGGCTCTCGTTTTCGATCAGCTCGTTCTGCACCACCGTCCAGCGACGGAAAGTCTGGTATTGCCCGGTGTGACGGTCGATTTCGACACGCACATCCATTTCGTCATCGGTAAACTTCTTTTTGGTTGCCGAAGCAAGTGCCATTTCAAGGGCGGAAAAAACCACATCCTTGCTGACATTCTTCTCGCTTGCCAGGGCATCAACCAGCAACAAAATCTCGCGACTCATGCATTCCTCCGAATTTTTGTCCTTATGCGCGGCAACAGGACCTATCCGCGCTCAAAACTCAGGCTCGAGCCTGGCTTTGTCGATATTGGTCAGGGCAATTGCCACGATGCGGCCGCCATCCACTTCCAGCTTGACCGCGCCATCTTCAACCCCGACAAGACGACCGGCAAACTTCTTTTGCTGCTCGACCGGCATGCGCGTCTTGATCTTGGCAAGCTGTCCGGCAAAGCGCACGAAGTCCGCCTCTTTCTTCAGAGGACGATCCAGCCCCGGGGAGGAAACCTCGAGCCGTTCGTAATTGACGTTTTCAACCATGAACAGACGGGTCAGGTGATTGCTGACCAGCACACAGTCTTCCACCGTGACGCCACCTGGCTTGTCCATAAACACGCGATAACCACCACCCTGGGTCATTTCAAAATCGACCAGCTCGTAGCCTAGACCTGGCAGGGTGTTTTCCAGCAGCAAACGTACATCCATTGCTTCTTTCCACAAATAAAAAATGGGCGAAACGCCCATCCCTAAACATCGCGATTGTAACCCATTCCTGCAAAAAAGAAAACCGAAGCCTGTCAAGGCCCTACCCGCCACCCCGACATGCATCGGCCTGTGCTTTGCGCGCATTTTTCACATACTGTAAATTAGCTGCAACCTGACGAAGTTCGGGTACATAGGAATGGGCGCAATACCCATTCGAAAATTCAGAAACAATTATATAGAAGATGCTCGCCACAGCAGCGATGCCGGCGCGGCACTCTCGTATCAGCACGATGGAGAAACCCTACTTATGGAAAAGGTTTGGCTAAAGAATTACCAGCCAGGGGTAGCACACGAGATCGACATCAATCAGTTCCAGTCGATTGTCGAAGTGTTTGATCGCAGCGTTCACAAGTTCCGTGACCGCCCTGCCATGGCCAATATGGACAAGATCCTCAGCTATGGACAGCTACAGACACTGACCGAGCAGTTTGCATCGTATCTGCAAAACACCTTGCAGCTGAAAAAGGGCGATCGCGTTGCCGTGATGATGCCCAATCTGCTGCAATATCCGGTGGCGGTATTCGGCACCTTGCGCGCCGGTGGCACGGTGGTGAACGTCAATCCGCTGTACACCCCGCGCGAACTGGAACACCAGCTGAACGATTCGGGCGCCGAAACCATCGTCATCCTGGAAAACTTTGCCAGCGTGCTGGAAGACGTGATCAAGCGCACCAAGGTGAAGAATGTCATCGTGACCTCCATCGGCGACATGCTGGGCTTCCCCAAGCGTTTGCTGGTGAATTTTGTGGTGCGCAACATCAAGAAGATGGTGCCGGCCTGGAAGCTGCCCGGCCATACCCGCTTCAACGACGCACTGGCAGCCGGCGCAGCGCAGCGTTTTGTCCCGGTCAGCATCGGCCACGAGGACATTGCCTTCCTGCAATATACCGGCGGCACCACCGGCATTTCCAAAGGGGCGATGCTGGTACACCGCAATATCATTGCCAACATGCTGCAGGCCGGTGCCTGGGTGAAACCGGTAGCACGCGAGGGCGAGGAAATCATCATTACCGCGCTGCCGCTCTATCACATCTTTTCGCTCACCGCGAACCTGATGATCTTTACCGAGCTGGGCGCACTGAACGTGCTGATCACCAACCCGCGCGACATTCCGGGCTTCATCAAGGAAATCAAGAAATACCGCGTCACTGCGATGACCGGGGTCAACACCTTGTTCAATGCCCTGCTCAATCACCCTGACTTCCAGTCCGTGGACTTTTCCAGCTGGCGTCTGGTACTGGGTGGCGGCATGGCGGTGCAAAAGGCCGTGGCAGACAAATGGAAGCAACTGACTGGCGTCACCCTGGCCGAAGCCTACGGCCTGACCGAAACCAGCCCGGCTGCCTGCATCAACCCGCTGGATATCCAGGCCTACAACGGCACCATCGGCCTGCCGATTCCGTCCACCGACATTGAAATCCGCGGTGCCGATGGCCAGGCCGTGCCGCAAGGCGAACAGGGCGAGTTGTGCATCAAGGGCCCGCAGGTGATGAAGGGATACTGGAACCGCCCGGACGAAACTGCCAAGGTGATTGATTCGCGCGGTTTCCTGGCTACCGGCGACATGGCGGTGCTCACCCCGGAAGGCTACGTCAAGCTGGTGGATCGCAAGAAGGACATGATTCTGGTATCCGGCTTCAATGTTTATCCCAATGAAGTGGAAGACGTGGTGGCCAGCCACCCGGCCGTGCTGGAAGTGGCCTGCATCGGCGTGCCGGATGACAAGTCCGGCGAGGCGGTGAAGGTGTTCGTGGTGCGCAAGGATGACAGCCTGACGGAAAAAGCTGTGATCCAGCATTGCCGCGAGAACCTGACCGCCTACAAGGTGCCGCGCAGCGTGGAGTTCCGCCAGGAGCTGCCCAAGACCAATGTCGGCAAGATCCTGCGCCGCGCCCTGCGCGACCAGGAAGTCGGCAAACAGGCCTGAGCCACCCAACAGAAGCCCGCTGATGCGGGCTTTTTTGTTATTGGCTGTCGCTTGCAGCCCGGAGCAGGCACAATAGCGCTATAAAAAGACCATGCACTTTGTGTAGCCACCATACTGAATACCGGATTGGAAAACCCGACCATGCTGATGCTGCCATTTTTCAAGCTGATGGCCGACAAACAAGCCAGTGACATTTTTTTCACGGCAGAAGCGCCGCCGCAGATCAAGATTGATGGCGTCACCCTGCCCATCAACGACAAGCCGCTGTCGGCTGATATTGTTCGCCAGCTGGCTTACAGCCTGATGAATGATGGCGAGATTGCCACCTTCGAGCGCGAGCTGGAAATGAACTTCGGCCGGCTGGTGGAAGGCCTGGGCAATTACCGGGTAAACATTTTCAGGCAGCGCGGCACGGTGGCCATGGTGGTGCGCTTCATCCGGCCGCGCATTCCGTCGCTGGCCGAGCTGAACCTGCCCGATACCCTGCAGACGCTGGTGCAGCAAAAGCGCGGGCTGATCATCGTGGTGGGGGCCACCGGCAGCGGCAAGAGTTCCACCGTGGCATCCCTGCTGGAACACCGCAACCAGACGCAGTCCGGCCATATCCTGACGGTGGAAGACCCGATCGAGTTTGTCTACCGCCACCAGAAATCCATCGTCAACCAGCGCGAAATCGGCGTGGATACCTTCTCTTACGAAAACGCGCTGAAGAACGCCATGCGTGAAGCGCCGGACGTGTTGATGATTGGCGAAATCCGCGATGCCGAAACCATGACGCATGCCATCAACTACGCCCAGTCCGGCCACTTGTGCCTGTCCACGCTGCATGCCAACAACAGTTATCACATGCTCAACCGGGTGATCAGCCTGTTCCCCACCGAAAGCCGCAACGCGCTGTTGATGGACTTGTCCGTTTCCTTGCGCGCGGTGATTTCGCAGCGCCTGGTCCCCACCAAGGATGGCAAGCAGATTCCGGCACTGGAAATCCTGATCAATACCCCGCATATTGCCGAGCTGATTCGCAATGGTGAAATCGACCAGATCAAGGAAGCCATCGAAAACAGCATGAGCGAAGGCGCACAAACCTTCGAGCAGTCGCTGTTCCGCCTGTACCAGCAAGACCGCATCCTGCTGGACGATGCCTTGAAAAATGCCGACTCGCCCACCAACCTGTACTGGCTGATCAACCACGCACAAAGCAAGCAGGCAGAAGCCCAAAAGGCTGCAGCCCCGCCGCAGGACAAGCAAGACCCGGACAAAGCCTCCACCAGCTTTGACGGATTCACCCTGGATTTATAAACAAGCACACAACATGATTACCCTCTACGGCATTCCCAATTGCAATACGGTCAAGAAAGCCCGCCAGTGGCTGACCGATCATCACATCGACTTTGCCTTTCACGATTTCAAGAAGCAGGGCGTGACCGAAGCCCAGCTGCAAGCCTGGATCGCCGCTGTGGGCCTGGACAAGCTGATCAACCGCCAGGGCACCACCTGGCGCGGCCTGTCCGACGAACTGAAAGCCCAGGCCGCCACGGCTGAAGGCGCGATTGCCGTGTTGCAGGCGCAGCCCTCCATCATCAAGCGTCCGGTGCTGGAACGCCCGGGCAAGGTCAGCGTGGGTTTCAACGAAGCACAATGGGCCGAGGAGTTTGCCGCATGAGCAAGACCCTGGACCTGACCTGCGAGCTGATCCGCCGCGATTCCGTCACCCCGTACGATGCCGGCTGCCAGCAACTGCTGGCCGAACGCCTGCATGCACTGGGCTTTGTCATCGAACCGATGCGCTTTGGCGAAGTGGACAATCTGTGGGCGCGGCGTGGCAACAGCGGCCCGCTGTTGTGCTTTGCCGGCCACACCGACGTGGTGCCCAGCGGCCCGCTAGAGCAATGGGACAGCCCGCCGTTTGAACCGCGTCAGCGCAACGGCCTGCTGTACGGACGTGGCGCGGCCGACATGAAAGCCTCGCTGGCGGCCTTCATTACCGCCATTGAAGCCTTTGTGGCAGACCATCCGGATCACCCCGGCAGCATTGCCCTGCTGCTGACCTCGGACGAAGAAGGCGTGGCGGTGGATGGCTCGGTCAAGGTGGTGGATACGCTGGAAGCGCGTGGCGAGCTGATTGACTACTGTATTGTCGGCGAACCGACTTCCGACCAGAAACTGGGCGACACCATCAAGAACGGCCGCCGCGGTTCGCTGTCCGGCCGCCTGGTGATTCACGGCATCCAGGGCCATATTGCCTACCCGCACCTGGCCAAGAACCCGGTCCACCTGATGGCGCCGGCACTGGCCGAGCTGGCTGTCACCGAATGGGACCGTGGCAATGATTTCTTCCCGCCCACCAGCTGGCAGGTGTCCAACATCCATGCCGGTACCGGTGCGGTCAACATCATTCCCGGCCTGTGTGAAATCCGCTTCAACTTCCGCTTCAGCCCGGAAAGCTCGGTGGAATCGCTGAAAGACCGGGTGCATGCCATTCTGGACAAGCACGGCCTGGGTTACGAGTTGCACTGGTCCCTGTCCGGCATGCCCTTCATCACCGCGCCGGGCGCACTGACCGATGCACTGGGCGAGGCCATCTACCAGGTCACCGGCCATAGCGCCGAACTGTCCACTACCGGCGGCACTTCCGATGGCCGCTTCATCAAGCGCATTGCGCGCGAGCTGGTGGAGTTTGGCCCGGTCAACGCCACCATCCACAAGCTGAACGAATGCGTGGAAGTGGCCCACCTGGAACCGCTGGCCGAAATTTACCAGCGCACTCTGGAAAAGCTGCTGCTGGCCTGAGCCCTCACGGCGCAGCAGGCGGATTGCACAGCGGGCAGGTCGGGTCGCCACACTTGAGGGCGTAACGGGCCAGCATGGCATGCAGCTGTTGCGCCGGGTTCACGCATTGATAGCTGCTGCTGGCCGGAGCCTGCTGCTGCATGGCAGGGACACTGGCTGGCGGCTCTGCCGCCGGCATGCCCGCCTGTGCCGCTGCCATCAGGCCGCAACACGCCATGCCAAGGTAAGGTGTATGATCCATGCTTTGCCTGCTTACGTGACAATCTGTCTAATGCAGAAATTGTAGCATTGCCAGCCTGCTGTGCAGGCAATGCCTGCGCCCTGCTCAGGAATATGAAGACATCCCCCTCTGCCCTAGCCGATGCCTCCGCCCGGCAGGAATTGCTCTACCGGCGCTGCGCGCTGCCGGCCCTGCTGCTGGCCATCGCCTGCCTGCTGGCAGGACTGCTGCTGCCTGGCGGGACAGCGCGCCTGCTGTGCCTGTCGCTGTCTGCCAGCCTGTGGCTGCTGACTGGCACACTGTATGGCAGTAGCAACCTGGCTGGCTGGCGCCGCAAGCGGCAGGCCATGACTGCGCTACCCCTTTTCCCGCATTTTTTGCCCGGCAAACTCCGCCCCACCGACACGACAGCGCGTACCCACGGCACAGCGGGCAAATACAGCCTGCGCCGCTGGCTGCTGTGGCCACGCCTGCGACGGCTGATTGGCCGCCGCACCGGCTGGGCAGTACTGCAACAAGCCGGCACCAGCCTGCTGACCCTGCTGATCAGCCTGCTGGTATTGCAAGCCACGCCAGAAAGCACCCCCAACCCGGATGGCCTGTTAGCCGCCCTGCTGTGCGGACTGGCTTTGAGTTTTGCCACGCTGCTGCTGGAACGCAGCCTGGCCTTGCAGGATAAAGAACAATGGCCGGAAGCAGCGCAGCTGCAAGCCATCTTGCGCGCCGTATTGCTGTCCATGTTGCTCCCCGCGCTGGCCGCTGCCGGCCTGCTGCTGGGCCTGGGCTGGCTGCTGCGCCTGTTACAGGCAGGTGCACTGTTGATGGCAGTGCTGGCTATCGAGCTGGGCTTGCGTGCGCTGTGGCAAATCTTTCAGCCTTACCAGCGCCAGCAGCCTCCCGCCCTGCCTTGCAACAGCCTGCTTGCCAGCCTGCTGGGTCGGGATGGTGTGCGCAACTGGCGTAGCCGCCTGCAACAGGGGCTGGGACTGGAACTGCGCCAAAGCTGGGCCT
>NZ_JAELUD010000060.1:0-25229 GCF_016429185.1 Aquitalea sp. ASV11 | reverse complement strand
GCCTGACCGTGCCACCCTCCCTGCCGAAAAAGAACAAAGCATGAGCCGCCGCATTCTTGGCCCCTTCAACCGTGTCGAGGGCGATCTGAACATCACGCTGGACTTTGCCGATGGCAAGGTCAGCGCCGTCCGCGTCACCGCCCCGCTGTTTCGCGGTTTCGAACGGATATTGCTGGGCCGCGAGCCGCTGGACGCGCTGGCCATCGTGCCGCGCATCTGCGGCATCTGTTCGGTATCGCAATCGGTGGCGGCTGCCAATGCGCTGTCCGCGCTGTATGGCATTACGCCGCCAGCCAATGGCCTGCATGTGCGCAATCTCATCCATGCGGTGGAAAACATTGCCGACCACCTCAGCCATTTTTATTTGTTCTTCATGCCGGATTTTGCCCGCGCCGACTACCAGTCCCGGCCCTGGCATGCGGACACCCTCGCCCGCTTCCAGGCCCAGCGCGGCAGTAGCGTCGCCCCCATGCTGGAGGCACGCGCCATCCTGATGCGTTTCATGGGCAGCCTGGCCGGCCACTGGCCGCACACGCTGTGCCTGCAACCAGGCGGCGTCACCAAGGTGGTAAGTGCGGCAGAACGGGTGCGCTTGCAGCAATGGTTGCGCACTTTCCGCCGTTATCTGGAACAGCACACCTTCGGCCTGCCACTGGAAGCCATCGCAGAACTGGACTCGGCAAAGGCACTGGCGCAATACCGCGAGAAAGCCCCCAAGGCCGACTTTGCCTGTTTTCTGCACATTGCCGACAACCTGAAACTGCACCAGTTAGGCCGCAGCTACGACCGCTTCATTGCCGCCGACGCCTATACCGCACCAGATGGCTGCTGGAGCCCGGCCGGCGTATGGCAGGACGGCAGCCGCCTGCCGCTGGAACTGGACGACATCAGCGAGGACAACCACAGCAGTTGGCTGGCTGGCGAGGGTTCGGCAACGCCCTTGCATAACGACACGGTACCGCTGCCGGACAAGGCCGAAGGCTACAGCTGGAGCAAGGCCCCGCGCATTGCCGGTGCCGCCGCCGAAACCGGCGCACTGGCGCGCGGCCTGCTGCGTGGCGAGCCGCTGCTGCTTGCCCTGGTGGCAGAACATGGTGGCAATGTACTGAGCCGGGTGGTGGCACGCCTTACCGAAGTGGCACGCATCGTGCCGCAGATGGAACAATGGCTGGCGGCATTGCAACTGGACGACGCGTTCCAGCTGGCCACCCCCACCCAGCCACAACACAGCCAGGCCATCGGCCTGACCGAGGCGGCACGCGGCATGCTGGGGCACTGGGTGGCACTGGATGCCGGGCGCATCAGCCGTTATCAGATCATCGCGCCGACTACATGGAATTTCTCGCCGCGCGACAGCCAGGGCCTGCCCGGTCCGCTGGAAAAGGCGCTGGAAGGCGTGGAAGCCAGCGACCCGCAAGCCTTGCAGGTGCAGCATATCGTGCGCAGCTTCGACCCCTGTCAGGTGTGTACCACGCACTAAGCCGCTTCAACCCCAGCGGCGCTGGGGTTCGACCGCATGGATATACAGCGTGTAGGTATCCGCCGGCCGCTGTGCCCCGGCCTGCTCCAGCGCATGACCAATGGCACCACGGTGATAGGTACCGTGATTAAGGATGTGAAACAGGATTTCCTCCTGGCTCATGCTACCTGTCTGGCCATCGGCAAACACAAAACGGATGATTTCAGCCGCACGGTCCGGCTCCATGCCGGAAACATGGCTGGCAAACCAGGCGTCGGACGCCAGCAGACGGCGCTCCAGCTCGGCCAGTTCAGGCAGTTGCGCGCTATTGGTAGCCGCATGCGGTGCAGGCAGGCCCAGCAAGCGGGCGCGGAACAACTCTTCCACTATCAGCATGTGATTGAGCTGCTGGCAGACAAACCCCATAGTGGCTGACTGAAGGGTGGCATCCAGCGTGGCGATGGCATGCAAGGTGCGCTGGTCGGCCCACTGTTTGTAGGCAAAAGCATGGGCAAACATGGTGTGAGTCCGGTGATGGTGAATGCCATATCATGCCATGCGACTGCGCGTGCGGCATCCGCAAGCCCGCGCTGCCATCAAAAAACCCCGCCCGGCCTTGTCAGGCCTGACGGGGTTGCAGATGCACAGGAAAAGCACTCAGCCCAAGGCTTCCACGCGGGCAATGCCTCCATCTGTCAGATGGTGTACCACCATGACCTGCTTGTCCTTGCCCGCCAGCAGCACCTCCAGCGGAATGCCCAGCTGCCGGGCGACATCTTGCGGTCTGGCATTACCGCGCGGTTTGCGGCGGTCCACCCCCTTGTACTTGTAGTAACTGGACATGGCCCATACCACCAGAGCGGTGCCAAGCGTGATGCCGATCAGGGTGTAAACGCCCAAGGTGGTCAGCCCGCTTGTACGGCTTGCAGTGTCGGACAGCTCGCCGGTTTGCAGGACATTCCAGCACCACTGCCATGCTGGCAGCCACAGATAGCACCAGACCAGCCAGCCCAGCGTGGTGAGGAACCAGGACAGGAAGCGCTGCGGCGGCGACAGCAGGTGCGGCGCTTCGATAATCAGCTTGTCGGCACTATTTTCCATAATGAACTCCCCGATCGGGACTGGTCCAGCGGGCCCGGGTCCCTTTCTTTCTGATGACAGCTTGAGGAAAGGCGTACACCGAAGTCAGCACATTAAGCAGCCAGTACGCCAGCGGATACCAGATCATCCAGTAGTAATTCCTGCCCAGCCCCTTGTCGTACTGGCTGTCGATGGCCTTGCTCACGGCAAACTGGGTGAGGCAGGTATAGCCCAGCAGCAGGCCGTACCAGCCCGGCAGGAAGGGGCTGGAAATGGGTTGCAGCATGCCTGGCAACAGCAAGGACGCCAGCCAGTAGCAAATAACGAAGGCCATGCTGTACGACCACACCACGCTGAGGAAATACTCCAGATAGATGGGCCACATGTAACGGTGCCGCCAGCTGGTGAACACCCAGGCATTGCGCATCAGCGCCTGCGTGCCGCCCTTGGCCCAGCGCACCCGCTGCTTGAGCAGGCCCTTGAGGGTTTCCGGCATCAGGATCCACACCAGCGCATGCGGTTCGAAACGCACGGCCCAGTGTTTGTGCTGCAGCTTCCAGCTGATGTCGATATCCTCGGTCAGCATGTCCTCGCTCCACATGCCCGCTTCTATCACTGCCGACTTGCGAAACGCCGTAATGACACCCGATACCGTGAACAGGCGGCCATAGGCACGCTGGGCGCGCTTGATCAGGCCGATGATGGCAGTGAATTCCCCCACTTGCAGCCGCCCCAGCAGCGTGGTGCGGTTGCGGATGCGCGGGTTCCCGGTGACAGCCGCCACGCGCGGCGAGCTGATGAAATGGCGCAGCAGCCATTTGGCGGAATAAGGGTCCAGCACCGCATCGCCATCAATGCACAGCAGGTATTCGTTGCGCGAAAAAGCCAGTGCGGTGTTCAGCCCAACCGCCTTGCCCTGATTGGGTGACTGGTGAATCACCCTCAGGCGCGGGTTGCTGGCCGCCAGTTCATTCAGGATGCTGCCGGTGTCGTCGGTACTGCCGTCGTTGACGGCAATGACTTCAAAATCCGGATAATCCAGCGCCAGCGCGGCGGCGATGGTTTCCCGCGCATTCTGCCCCTCGTTGTAGCACGGGATGATGACCGAAACCGGCGGGTAATCCAGCACTGGCGGCTGGGAGACCGGCGGGTCCTTGCGCTCGTAATGCCAGTAGTAAAACACTGCGCCCTGCATCCACAACCAGGCCATGAACAGCGGGTAGTAGAAGGCGAAGGCCAGAATCACTGCAATCAATGTGCTCATCGTGGTCTCCCCTTATTCGGCCGGATTGGATTTCATGGAAAACACCCGCCGGATGACCGACAGCTTGGGCTGGTCCTTGAACTGGTCATCCGGGTAGTAGGCAAAGTGGCGGGCACCTTGCTCGTGCAGGGTATTCACCGTATCCACCAGCTCTTCGGCCGGTACCGGCTGATTGGTGCGCCAGTTGGTGGCTTGCAGTTCGAACACAGTCTTGTCCAGCGCGCCCGGAATGTCCTTCACGTCCTTCAGTAGCGCCTGCATCCATTGCCTGGGCTGCTCGGCCTTCTCCATATAAGGCATGGCCATCACCGCAACGTAGTCGTAGTTCTGCAAACCGCTGCGGTAAGACTGGGCAAACCAGGTTTCCGAGGCCGGGTTGAGCACTACCGGGGCGTAGTAATTGCGGGCTACCTTGAGCGCCGGTTCGTAGGTTTTCACCAGTTCGGCCAGTTCCAGGCTGAAGTCATCCAGCCGCTTGATTTTTTCGCTGGTCCAGCGTGCCAGGGTGGCCGGGTCCTTGCGTGCCTCGGCCGGGTTCAGCGGCAGGCCCTGCTGCTGATACCAGGCCTGGGCGTCGGCGCTGACGTCTTCATCGTCGGACAGGGTGGCGTCGTCATGGAACAGCAGGCCATGAAAGTGAGCGCCGCGTGCCAGGTCTTCGTAAATGCCGCGGATGGTGGCACGGGCCTCGGCCGAATACGGCGACAGGCGGCGATAGCCTTTCACCTGCGGTGGCGAACCGTCACGCGAGGCGGCCAGCACCAGCTTGCCGGCTACCGGGTTGCTGTCCGGCAGCTTGAAAGCCAGCAGCGGCATCCAGGCATACACCTTCACATCGCAGCGGGTATCCAGCGACCAGGCCACGCGGTTGAACAGGTCGGCGCGCATTGGCAGGTAACGGTTGGGGAAATACAGCGCCTCGGCTTCGCCAGTGCCCTTGGGGTCGGCAAAGGCCTGCAGGTAGACCGTGCTCACACCCATGGCTTTCACCCTATCCAGCAAGGCGTCGATATTCTTGTCCTGCTGGGCGGGGTTGGGGTCGTAGATGTAGTCCAGGTCCACATGCATGATGCGGCTGGATTCCGGTCGCACACCGTCGGGAAACTTCTCCAGCTGGTGAAACTGGAAAGCCAGCTCCGGAATCCTGGTACGCGCATCCATCAGCACGCGGCGCATGGCTTCCAGTGGTGTCTTGCCGGTGTTGATGCCATCGTCCAGGCTCATGGTGATGGGCATGCCCAGCTCACCCGCCAGCCTGGTCACGCGGAAGTTGTAGGCACCATACGGCCACACCATCACGCGCGGACGCTCGCCCAGTTTTTCTGCCAGGTAGTCGCTGTTCTTTTTCATGTCTGCCGCAGCGCGGGCCAGGTAGGCGTCGTAGCTTTCGTACTTGCCCTCGCTCCAGCTGGGGCTGGTATAAGCCGGTTCGGAGCCGCCTTGCGGATTGGCCATCACCCCCTTGTGCATGGCGTAGGAATGGCTGGCAATTTCAATCAGCCCGCTGGCTTTCATTTCCCTGATTTCATCCCAGCTGAGAAAACGGCTGCGCGGCACCCAGATGTCGCCGTATTGCACTTCCTGATCGTCCCGCGGCACCAGCCAGGAACCCACCAGCGCCACCACGGCCGGGGCCTTGAACTGCTTGAGAATGGGGAAAACCTTGCTGTACATGCTCTGGTAACCGTCGTCAAAGCTCAGCAATACGGCTTTTTCCGGCAAGGGACGCGTGCCGTTGCGGTCGGCCAGGATGTCATCCACGCTGACAAAGTGGTAACCCTGCCCTTTCATCCAGGCCAGTTGTTTGGATAACAGCTGCACATCCACCGCATACGGGTCGGACAGCGACAAGGCATCTTCAGCCACTTCGTGGTAGCACAGGATGATCAGTTTGGAGTTGGCGGAACTGGCCCCGGCATGCAGCGATAGCAACATGCCCAGTACCAGCAGCAGAATGCGGATCAGGTTTTTCATTTGATTTTCCAGTCCAGGAAGAGATAGATGCGGTTGCTACCGTCCGATACCCCGTCATAGGGGTGCATGGACCGCGAGAAGCCGTAACGGATCTCCCCTCCTTTTTTGAAATCCCAGACTTGTTCGATGGTGTAGGCCCAGGTGTTCTTGCTGCCGAAGGCCGTTTCGTAATAGCGCCCGCCGCTGATGCCGATGCGCTGATGGAAGCTGTTGTCGTAATAGCGCCATAGCGTGATGTCATTCATCAGGGTGATGCTGGTATCCAGGTCGCGGTGCGGGCTGTAGTAGTTGGCCGTGTCCAGCACGTCGTTGTGATTGGTGCTGGCTTCCAGAATGCCGTTGAGCTGATAGATCGGCCCCTTGATCAGGGTCTGGTTCACGGTCAGCGCAAAGCCCTGGCGCCGGTTGGTGTCGGTGAAGTCCATTTGCGAGGCTTCAAATTCCACCGTGGTGAGGTCGTCACGCTTGTACTCCAGCTTGCCCAGCAGGCGGTTGGCGTACACCCCGCTCTGGCGTGCTTCCAGCGGCGTGGCCATGCTGTTTTTCTCGTAGCGCAGGCCCAGCAGCCAGTTGTCGTTCACCGTCCAGTCAAAACCGGCAAAACCGCCCTGCATGGCGTGGCCATCCAGCTGGCTGAAACCGCCGATTTCACCGGTGCCGTACTGGCTGCGGTATTGCAGGCCCAGCCCGGCCGTTTCAAAGCGCACCTTGTCGGTACCGACACCAGTGGTAGAGGTAAAGTCGGCGGTCTGGAACTGGTGCTGGGCAAATATGCGCAGATTGTTGTAGGTGGCGCTGTACAGCCGGGTCTGGCTGTCATAGGCATTGTGCATGCTGGTGCCCTGGCTGCTGCCCAGGTCGTGCCCGGCCTCCACCACCAGCTCCGGCCCCATCAAGGCGCGGTATTGCTCTTGCTGCTCGGTCAGCTTGAGCCGGCTCTCGGCCGAGTCCACCGGCATGGTTTCCAGTTCATCCAGCAGTCGTCGCGCTTGCTGGAAGTCCTGCCGCGCCAGGTCGGCCTCCACCTGCCCCACCATCACGTCCCAGTTTTTCTCCGGGCCATCGTCCACGGCCAGGCGCTTGAGCATGGCCTTGGTGGTGGTGGGCGACTCCAGCAACAGGGCAATCTGCGACATGCCGATGCGGGTTTGCGCGGCAAATGGCGCCAGGTCCAGCAGGCTGTCCATTTGCTGCTGTGCACCTTTCACATCACCCAGAAAGGCGGTGATCATGGCCTGGTGATAGGCCAGCGACAGGTAATCCGGGTTGAAGCGCTGATTACCGGTCAGCGGGTCGGCACTGCTGCGCGGCGTGGTGCGCAGCGCATCAGCCATGGTCTGGCTGGCCGCCTTGTACTGGCCGGATTCCAGCTGGGCATAGGCCAGGCCCACTTGCCACTCGGCCTTGGGGTCGTCGCGCCGCACCTTGTCCAGGGCTTTGCCAAACAGGCCGGCGGCTTTCTCCGGTTGCTTCAGTACCAGATAAGACGCAGCCACCGCGCCGTAAGCACTGCCGGTATAGGCCGCTTGCGGATGCTGTTCGAACAGCTGGACGGCATCTTCCGGCCGACCGCGACGCTGCAATAATTGCAGGCGTACATCAATGGTTCTGGCTTGCATGGCCGGGGTAAGGCCGGGGGCATTCAGCCAGCGGGCATTCTGCTCCAGTGCCTGGTCCAGCATCTGCTGCATCTCGCGGATTTCATCCAGGTCGGCACGCACCTGTGCCCATTCGATGGCTTGCAGACCACGTTGTTGGTCCAGCGACCAGTGCGGGTCCTGGCCCGGTAGTGCCGGGCGATCCAGCAGGACTTGCTGGGCATCCAGCATTTGCAGGCTGGCCAGCACGCTGCGGTACTGGGCGTTGAGTACCGGGTCGTCGGCATAGCGGGCCTGCCAGCGGCTCAAGTACACCAGCGCCTGTGCGTAGGCGCCCTCACGACGCAGGGCATCGGCGTGGGCGCGGACTTCAGCCAGCTCCGGGCTGACCGGAGCGACTTCGCTGCTATCCACCAGCGTTCCGGCATCATCGCCATCAATGCCGTAGTACTGGCTGATCCACTGCCGCACCTGCTCGCGCTGTGCCGGTTTGCCCTGGCTGTCGCTGGCTTGCTGCAGCACGGCCAGGGTTTTGCGCGTCAGCAAGGCAGGGTTCTTCGCAGCAATGTCCAGCGCGCTGTCCAGGTGGTTTTTCTGGCTTAGCAGCACCACGTAGTTATTGAAGAAGGATGCTGCCGGAATCAGCCGCTTGTAGGTTTCGGTGGTGAAGTCGCCAGCGCCTTTCAACTCGATGGTGGAGACTTTCAGAATCTGCTGTTTGTCCTGCTCGCTCAGTTCTGCACCGCCTTTGCCGTCCAAGTCAGGCAAACCCAGCCGGGTGAGCACATCCTGCTTCAAGGCCATCAGTACCGGGTCGGCCGGGTAGCGTTGCAGATTGTCCTGGATGTAATCCAGCGAGCGGGCCTGATCGCCATGCAACATCAGCACATAGGCCCTGGCCCGGGTCAGCTCCAGTCCATCTGCGTGCGACACCGGATTGGTCTGGTTCAGGATGTCCAGCGCACGGGTAATGTCGCCGCCCTCGGCCGTACTCATGGCCTGCTGGATGCTGCTGCTGATATCGCCCCCACGGACGCTGGCCAGGCCATACAAACGACTGGCATTGGCGAATTCCTTGCGGCCTCGCAAACTGGCTGCCAGCAATCGCAGGGTATCGGCATGCAGCTGATCCTCCCTGCCCTGGCTTGCCTTGATGGCCTTGGCGTACTGCTGGTCCCAGCACAGCAAGGTGATGTAGTCGTTGAGCAAGGGTTCTGCCAGCGGGCCTTTGCCCGCCTCCTGCTCCAGCATTTGCAACGCAGGCCGGGTATTGCCCTGCCGTGCCTGGATGATGGCTGCATCATAGGCCTTGCTCTTCCAGAGCGGCGCAGCCTCCCCCGAGGCAGCCAATGCGCCAAAGGCCATGCTGATGGCCAAGACTAGTTTTCGCATAGCGGTTTCAGTCTGGTTTGTTTGTAAGGCAAGAACATCCGGCACGGCCCTGCCATGGCCGGCACGGAAAGCGCACAACAACAGCACGCACAATGGCAAACCCGTTACGGCTCACCATAAAAGTCCAATATCATTCAATTTCAAAAACATATAACCATTTGTCATTACTGGTTTGTGCAGCTGTTTTATTGATTAACTCCCAATAAAACAACGTCATCCATGTCTCCAAAACGGAGAAGAAAAGGACAGTAATGGACAAGAATTTAATCCGCTCAAGCGGATATCTTTATTCCATTCAGGCGAAAGGACCAAGCGAGTGAGCCTACATCAGGCAATGGATTACCTGTGGTTTTTACTGATGTGGCGCTGAATATTAGGCTGCAAGTATAGCAAATCCGTGACAATTTACGTATTTTTTCAATATTTTGTTATTACTATAAAAAGCTTTTATTTTTAACCGTTATTTTAAAGTTAATCGTTTAAATTATTTCCACATGAAAAAGTTTAACTGCCAGACAAGTCACATCAAATAGTCTTTTCAGTTATCACTAGTCTTTTACGACTAGTTATTTACCTGTTTCAGCCATGGTATTTCATTTAATTGCAGCATTTTGCAATCAATAACCATATTCAAATTGTCATTATTCGAAGCAAGCTCAACGCTGCCAACCCGTCAATGCATTGCCAGCAGGCGCACTCAGGGGCATCACAAGCAAGCGCCCCCGCCAAAACAAGGACAAAAGCATGGGCACCAGGGAAAGCCACAAAAGAAAAATGCCGGGCCGCTGGCTCCCGGCATAAAATCAGTACAGCCGGACCGCCAGGCTGCCGCTTTCGCCCGGCATACATGCCTGCCGGACAATCCATCGGATGAAACCACCACCCCTTACAGGAAACCGCCGTCATGCCCGTATCGCACCATGCCCTGCATGCGCCAGTCAGCCTGCCGGACGACAGCATTGCTGCAGCCGGACAGGAACTGGCCGAATCAGCCTGGATAGATGTCATCCAGCGCATGGATGAGGTGTACAGCGAACTGGTGGCCTCACAGGAAACGCTGGAGACCAAGCACCGCGAGCTGGCCGAGGCCCATCACTTCACCGAGGGTGTACTGGCGGCGATGACAGACGTGCTGATCGTGTGCGATACCGTTGGCAAGGTGCGTCAGGTCAACCGAGCCATGTTGCAGCTGACCGGCCGGTCAGAAAGTGCACTGGTCGGCTGCGATCTGACCGAACTGGTGCAGGACAGCCAGGCCCGGCAACAGATTGCCAGCCTGCTGGCAGCCGGGCGCAGCGATGTGCAGGATGTGGAAATCGCCCTGCCCCGCCAGCAGGGAGAACCGGTTCCGGTTACCTGGAATGTCAGCCCGCTATACGATGGTGAAGGGCGCTATAGCGGCTTTGTGGCGGTGGGGAGGCCGGTCGGCGAACTCAAGCGTGCCTATGCCCAGCTGCAGGCAGCGCATCAGGCGCTGAAATCCGCCCAGGCGCAGCTGGTGCAGGCGGAGAAAATGGCTTCGCTCGGCCGGCTGGTGGCTGGCGTGGCGCACGAACTCAACAATCCCATCAGCTTTGTACTGGGCAATGCCCACGCCATGCAGCGCTATGCCACCAAGCTCACCCGTTACCTGAACGCCATTCATGCGCACGACCTGAGCCCGGAAAACCAGGCATTGCGTATCGAGCTGAAAATCGACCGGCTGATTGCCGACCTGCCCTCGCTCAGCGAGGGGCTGATGGAAGGAGCCGAGCGCAGCGGCCATATCGTGGATGCTTTGAAACGCTTTTCTGCGGTGGAAGAAAATACCCGGCAACGGGTGGATCTGGCCGACCTTACCCAGCGCGCGCTGCACTGGGTAAGCCGTGCCGCACCATTCCGGGTGGAGGTCATCAATATCGGGCTCGACAGCCCGGCCTGGGTGTGCGGTTCGGCCAACCAGTTGCAACAGGTACTGGTGAACCTGATCCAGAATGCGTTTGATGCCATCGAAAAAACCATGAAGCCCAGGCTGGAGCTGAGCATCACCCGTCAGGCACACAGCGTGGAACTGCAACTGCACGACAATGGCAGCGGCATCAGCGAGGAAGCCTTGCCGCTGATCTTCGACCCCTTCTTCACCACCAAGCCCATCGGCAAGGGCACCGGGCTTGGCTTGTCCATCAGCTATGGCATTGTCGAACGTCATGGCGGCCAACTGAGCGCCGACAATCACCCGGATGGCGGTGCCTGCTTCACGCTGAGCCTGCCCGCGTTCAAGGACTAGGCTGCAGCAACAAAAACGGCGTTCCCGCAGGAACGCCGTTTGTTCAACTTGTCATCCGCAACACAGAGTCAGACGCGCTCGCCCCACAGGTCGTGCTCGCTGCAATCGACAATGTCCACCTCGACAAACTGGCCGGCTGCAAGACCGGTGGCATCTTCCACAAACACCAGGCCGTCGATTTCCGGCGCATCGGCATAGCTGCGGCAGATGGCGGTGCCTTCGTCGTCGATTTCATCCACCAGCACGGTCAGACGCTGGCCGATACGGGCTTCCAGCTTGCGGGCGCTGATTTCGGCCTGTACTTCCATGAAGCGCTCCTTGCGCGCCTCTTTCACGTCTTCCGGCACCTGATCCGGCAAGTCGTTGGCGGTGGCGCCTTCGACTGCGGAATAGGTGAAACAGCCCACGCGGTCCAGCTGGGCTTCACGCAGGAATTGCAGCAGTTCTTCGAAGTCTTCTTCGGTTTCGCCGGGGAAGCCGACAATGAAAGTGGAACGGATCACCAGCTGCGGGCAGATCTCGCGCCATTTCTTGATGCGCGCCAGCACATTGTCGCTGTTGGCCGGACGCTTCATCAGCTTCAGCACTTTCTGGCTGGCATGCTGGAACGGGATATCCAGGTAAGGCAGGATCTTGCCGTCGCGCATCAGCGGAATCACTTCATCCACATGCGGGTAGGGGTAAACATAGTGCAGGCGAACCCAGATGCCGTGCTTGCCCAGCTCCTCGCACAACTCGGTCATGCGGGTTTTCACCGGGTGGCCGTCATGGAAGCCAAGCTTGTATTTGACATCCACGCCATAGGCCGAGGTGTCCTGCGAAATCACCAGCAGCTCCTTCACCCCGGCGCGGGCCAGATTGGCCGCTTCACGCAGTACATCGTGTACCGGACGGCTTTCCAGATCGCCGCGCATGGACGGGATGATGCAAAAGGTGCAGCGGTGATTACAGCCTTCGGAAATCTTCAGATAGGCGTAATGCTTGGGTGTCAGGCGAATGCCGATATCAGGCACCAGATCGACAAAGGGGTCGTGCGGCTTGGGCAGGTAGTTGTGTACCGCATCCATCACTTCGTCGGTAGCGTGCGGGCCGGTGACGGCCAGTACCGACGGGTGGGCGTTCTGTACCACGCCATCCTTGGCACCCAGACAGCCGGTGACAATCACCTTGCCGTTTTCATTCAGCGCTTCGCCAATGGCATCCAGCGATTCAGTCACCGCCGAATCGATGAAACCACAGGTGTTGACCACCACCAGGTCAGCCCCGTCATAGGAGGAGGAAATTTCATAACCCTCCGCGCGCAGGCGGGTAAGAATGTGTTCGGAATCACTCTGGGCCTTGGGACAGCCGAGGGAAACCATACCGATACGAGGAGCTTTGGACATGTGGCGTAGTGCAAAAAATGAAAAACGCCAGATTATACAGCGATTTGCCAGTGCATACCCATGCAGCTTCCGTCAAAACACCCTGCCGTAGGCAACTGGCTGCCGGATGGTCGCCACAACCTTTCAGACGGCCGAATCCAGATCGTCAGCAATCGCTGCCTTCATGGCTGGCCAGGCCATCAGGGTTTCATGTTCGCCCACGGTAAAACCACGCCCCAGCGCAGCTACCCGTTCGCGATAGGCATGCAGTTCCGGGTAATCCGCAAACAGCCGCTGCAGCTCCTGCTGTTGCTCTGCACTGGCCATGGCACAGCCACGGAACAAGGCCCAGAGCAAAAAACCACAACCCGACCACAGAAACATGGACAGCAGGATACCCAGCGTGACTGGTGCCAGCACCAGCCAGCCCGTGGGCAGCAGGGTCGGCATGATGGACGGTGGCAGGATGAGGATCAATAGCAATACAAGCGGAATCATCATCCGCAGCAGACGGATCTGCCAGCGGCTGAGAGCCATCATGTCGAATTGTATTTGTGGTGCTGGTGCTTGCTTGTGGTCCATCTTCACGCTTCTGTTTGTCTGGCATGCGCAGACACCCTGTTGACAGCTTCCTATCTTATTGTTTTGTTTATTAATTATCGTTAATTTTGATCATGATTCTGTCAACAAGTGTAAAGACCAGCCAAAGCATGACAAGTCAGGCCGGTATTGGCCTTGCAATACATATCCGGCATAGGCCAAGGACATGCCTCATGGCAGGCAAATGCAAAACCCCCGGCAAGGCGGGGGTTTTCGTGATGCAGTAAATCAGACGTCGGCTTACACCAGCTGCAAGCGCACGTCGATATTGCCGCGGGTGGCATTGGAGTACGGGCAGACAATGTGCGCCTTGTCCACCAGCGCTTGCGCCTTGGCCGCATCCACACCGGGAATGCTGATCTGCAGATCCACTTCAATACCAAAGCCGGTCGGAATCGGGCCGATGCCCACGGTAGCATTCACCGTGGTGGTGGCAGGCAAGGCCACCTTGTCTTGCATCGCCACAAATTTCAGCGCACCCAGAAAGCAGGCCGAGTAACCAGCGGCGAACAGCTGCTCCGGATTGGTACCCGGGCCACCGGCACCCCCCAGTTCGCGCGGGGTAGACAATTGCACCTTCAAGGCAGCATCAGACGATTCGGCACTGCCTTCACGGCCACCGGTGGCAGTGGCATTGGCGCGGTAGAGAACTTTTTCAATGGACATGGTGGATTCCTTGTATTGCATGAGTGGGGGTTCAAGCCGTTTGGCAGAAACCACTTTACCGCGCTTGCCAATACGATATGCTACAAAAAGTATTGATAAATTGATCAGGAGTCGCAAAGTGCTGGATACCTGTACCGACAGGCTGGACGCCTTGCTGCATCACTTCCCGGTGCGTGCGCGCCTGTTTCATTCCGGCAGCCTGTGCGGGGTGACCCGCTTTGACACGCCAGAGAGCGGCGGGCAGTTACATCTGGTGCAGCACGGTGAGCTGACCGTGGAACACCCCGGCCAGGCTGCGCTGCATATTGGCGAACCCAGCCTGCTGTTTTACCCGCGCCCGCTGGCACGCCGCTTTATCAGCGATCCGCAAGCCGGTGCCACCCTCGCCTGCGCCCAGTTGCAATTCGACGGCGGTGCAGACAACCCGCTGGCCGGGGCACTGCCGGATGTGGTCTGCGTATCGCTGAAGGACATTCCCGGCACCCAAGCCATTCTGGAGCTGCTGTTTACCGAGGCCTTCAACCACTACTGCGGCCGTGAGGCCCTGCTGGACCGCCTGTTCGAGGCGGTCTTCATCCAGCTGCTGCGCTATCTGATGGAAACGGGTGCCATCCGCGGCGGCATGCTGGCCGGCATGTCCCATCCCAGGCTGCGCCGGGCCCTGGTTGCCATCCATGAACAACCGCAGCAGGACTGGACGCTGGACGCACTGGCTGCACTTTGCGGCATGTCACGCAGCGTGTTTGCCAATAGTTTCCGCAGTACGCTGGGCAGTACGCCGGGGGCCTACCTGCAAGGCTGGCGCATCAGCCTGGCCCAGCAAATGCTGCGCCGGGGACAAGCATTAAAGCTGATTGCCGATGCGGTGGGTTATGGCAGCGAAGCCGCGCTGGCACGGGCATTCAAGGCACATTGCGGCCAGACCCCGCGCGCGTGGCGGCTGGCGCAGCAGCCCGCCAGCCTGACTAACGGCCAGCCCGTCAATCAGTAGTCCAGCGGTGGCAGGCATTAGGTTCAAAAAAACTCACCTTTACGTTTATAACTTTCAATTTAACTCACCTATTGTTTGATGCATGCTGTGCACATCAACCATGGCACCAGGAGCCATCATGTCTGCACCGCATTCTGTCTTCACCCCCAGCGATCTGAAACTCGACGCACAGTGGATGCCTTTCTCTGCCAACCGTGCATTCAAGCAAGACCCGCGCATCATCGTGGCCGCTGACGGCAATTACTTCATCGATGACAAGGGCCGCCGCATTTTCGACAGTCTGTCCGGCCTGTGGACCTGTGGTGCCGGTCATAACCGCAAGGAAATCCAGGAAGCGGTAGCGCGTCAGCTGGGCACACTGGACTACGCCCCTGGCTTCCAGTACGGCCACCCGCTGGCCTTCCGCCTGGCCGAGGAAATCGCCGGCATCATGCCGGATGGCCTCGACCACGTGCTGTTTACCGGTTCCGGCTCCGAGTGTGCCGATACCGCCATCAAGATGGCCAAGGCTTACTGGCGCCTGAAGGGCCAGCCCAGCAAAACCCGCTTCATCGGCCGCGCCCGTGGCTATCACGGCGTAAACATCGGCGGCACCGCACTGGGTGGCATTGGTGGCAACCGCAAGCTGTACGGCCAGTTGATGGATGCCGACCACCTGCCGCACACACTGCAACCGGGTATGGCCTTTACCCGTGGCATGGCCGAAACCGGCGGCGTGGAGCTGGCCAACGAACTGCTCAAGCTGATCGAACTGCACGACGCGTCCAATATTGCCGCCGTCATCGTCGAACCCATGTCCGGTTCGGCTGGCGTCATCGTGCCGCCCAAGGGCTACCTGCAACGCCTGCGCGAAATCTGCAGCCAGAACAACATCCTGCTGATCTTCGACGAAGTCATCACCGCCTACGGCCGCATGGGCAAGTGGACCGGTGCCGACTACTTCGGCGTTACCCCGGACATCATGAACACCGCCAAGCAGGTGACCAACGGCGCGGTACCGCTGGGTGCGGTGATTGCCTCGAAGGAAATCTACAACACCTTCATGCAGCAGAACCTGCCGCAGCACGCCATTGAATTCACCCATGGCTACACCTATTCCGGTCATCCGGTAGCCTGCGCTGCCGGTCTGGCCACGCTGGAAGTACTCAAGCGCGAACAGCTGATCGAACAATCGCTGGCACTGGCCCCGGTATTCGAGGACAAGCTGCATGCGCTCAAGGGCAGCCAGCATGTGGTGGACATCCGCAACTGCGGCCTGGCCGGTGCCATCCAGCTGGCCCCGCGTGACGGCGATGCCACCATCCGCCCCTACGAGGCAGGCCTCAAGCTGTGGCAGGCTGGTTTCTACGTGCGTTTCGGCGGCGACACCCTGCAATTCGGCCCCAGCTTCAACACCACCGCGGCACAGCTCGACACCCTGTTCGATGCCGTGGGCAGCGTACTGAACAATCTGGCCTGAGCCTGATACTCAAACCAATACCGTGCATAGCAAGAAAGAATCCAACGTGAGCACCATCGCCCATCTGATCAACGGTGAGCTTGTCCAGCAGACAGGCCGCAGCACCCCCGTCTTCAACCCCTCGCTCGGCAAGCCGGTACGCGAAGTGGCCCTGGCCGACCAGGCCATTCTGCGCGCAGCCATCGACAGCGCCAAGGCTGCCTTCCCGGAATGGCGCAAAACCCCGCCGGCAAAGCGTGCTCAGGTGATGTTCCGCTTCAAGCAGCTGCTGGAAGCCAACCGCGACAAGATTGCCCAGCTGATCAGCGAAGAACACGGCAAGACGCTGGAAGACGCAGTAGGCGAACTGCAACGCGGCATCGAAAACGTGGAATACGCCTGCGGCGTGCCGGAACTGCTCAAGGGTGAATACAACCGCAATGTCGGCCCCAATATCGACAGCTGGAGCGACTTCCAGCCGCTGGGCGTGGTGGCCGGTATCACTCCGTTCAACTTCCCGGCCATGGTGCCGCTGTGGATGTATCCGCTGGCCATTGCCTGCGGCAACTGCTTCATCCTGAAGCCGTCCGAGCGCGACCCCAGCTCCACCCTGTACATTGCCCAGCTGCTGTACGAAGCCGGCCTGCCCAAGGGCGTGCTGAATGTGGTGAACGGTGACAAGGAAGCCGTTGATGGCCTGATCCAGGCACCAGAAGTGAAAGCCATCAGCTTTGTCGGCTCCACCCCGATTGCCGAATACATCTACACCGAGGCCAACAAACGCGGCAAACGCGTACAGGCGCTGGGTGGTGCCAAGAACCACGCCGTGGTGCTACCGGACGCCGATCTGGACAACACCGTCAATGCACTGATGGGCGCGGCCTATGGCTCCTGCGGCGAGCGCTGCATGGCCATTTCCGTGGTGGTGACCGTGGGTGACCAGGTAGCCGACAAGCTGGTGGAAAAACTCAAGCCCAAGATTGCCGAACTGAAAATCGGTGCCGGCACCTCCTGCGGTCTGGACATGGGCCCGCTGGTGACCGGTGCGGCACGTGACAAGGTGGTGGGCTATATCGACAGCGGCGTGGAGCAAGGCGCAACGCTGGTGGTGGATGGCCGTGGCCTGAAGGTTTCCGGCTGCGAAGAAGGCTTCTTCGTCGGCGGCACCCTGTTCGACCACGTCAAGCCCGGCATGAAGGTTTATGAAGAAGAAATCTTCGGCCCGGTGCTGTGCATCGTGCGGGTGAACAGCCTGGAAGACGCCATGCAGCTGATCAACGACCACGAATACGGCAACGGCACCTGCCTGTTCACCCGTGATGGCGAAGCAGCACGCCTGTTCTGCGACGAAATCGAAGTGGGCATGGTGGGCGTCAATGTACCGCTGCCGGTACCGGTGGCCTACCACAGCTTTGGCGGCTGGAAGCGTTCGCTGTTTGGCGACCTGCACGCCTACGGCCCGGATGGCGTACGCTTCTACACCAAGCGCAAGACCATCACCCAGCGCTGGCCGCAACGTGCCAGCCACGAGGCTTCGCAGTTTGCCTTCCCCAGCCTGTAATAGCCGCACAGCAGACTGAAACAACACAGCCCCTGCCCACTCCACGTGGACAGGGGCTGTTGTCATTCAGGCCCGGCAAAGCGCGGTCATGGGCAATCCGGGCGATCCGACGAATCAATCACTGCCGGTCGCCGCAATTGGCACATGCGTTGATGCAGGCGGGCGAAATCCTCCGCTGGCCCCATGCCCAGCTGTACCAGGGCAATCATTGCCTGCCCTTCACGCTGCGCCTTGGCAGCCGCAGTTTCACCCGTCTTCGCTTCAGGCCATACCACCCAGGTGGCAGCCAAGTCCCCATCAATACGGACCACCGCGTGAAACAGCGGGCTTTCCTTGCTAGAAGTTGCAAGCCGGCACAGTATGCTTGCCTGACCGTCGCCCGGTAGATCCGGCAGTGGCTGCCCGGCAGGCGGGCAATCCGCACTCCAGACGCTTGCACGCGCCTCCGGCGCAAGCGGCCAGGCCAGCAGGCTGAATCCATTAACTGGCAGTGCCTGTATCAGCGCCGGCGAGGCGTTGTTACACAGTGCACGCGACCATTGCCGCCGCAACTGGCTACAAAACACCTGGGACTGGGGAATGTCCTCTTCCCAGCCATAATTCCTGATGCGGATGCGCAACTGCGGCAGCTCCAGCGCGGCAGCAGGTGCACTGGCATCGCGCAGGCGCTGCCGCGCGGCATCGGCTGCGATAGCTTCTGCCTTACCCGTACCCAGAGAAAAGCTCTGCCCCCCTGCATACGAGCTACCCACAGCAACGCGTGGCAGCACCAGCGGGTGATCGGCCACACGCACATACACATCCTGCACCAGCTCGGCCAGTTGCTCTTCCGTCAAATCCCGAGGGCCACCACAGCCGGTGAGCAGCAGGAACGCAGACACAAAAAAACCCGCACTCACGCGGGTTGTGACGGACGCTGACATCAGGACTTGTCAGTATCGTCCTTGCCCGGCGGTACATAGCCGGGGAAAACGAAGCCGCTGAACAGCTGCTTGGTTTGCTCTTGCATGCGGTTCTGCATTTCCAGGAACATGCCGGTGCTCTGCTCCATGTAGCTGGACATCACGTTCTGCATGGCAGGGCCCTGCAGCTTCATGAACTCCCCCCACATGGTGGAATTGAACACCGCCTTGTCGCCGTACAGCGCACGGGTCTGCTCCTGCAATTTCTGCTGCATCTGACCAAACAGTTGCAGGTTCTTTTCCAGGAACGGGCCCATCATGCCCTGCATGGCCTGACCGTAAAAGCGGATGAACTGGGTCAGCACTTCATAGCTGAACATGGGCATGCCGCCGTTTTCTTCCTCCAGGATGATTTGCAGCAGCACGCTGCGGGTGATGTCATCCTGCGTCTTGGCGTCGACAACCTGGATATCCACGTTCTCGAGCACCAGTTGCTTTACGTCTCCCAAAGTGATGTAGGAACTGGTCGCCGTGTCATACAGGCGACGGTTCGGGTACTTCTTGATGACCCTTTTTTCAACACTCATGTAACACTCCCGGATTATTGTCGTTGGTGTTGTGCACCCGCAATTTATCATAAATACAACAAGCTAGAGCAAAACTTCTACCGTCCTTGCACGGACCATGCTACATTCCGCCTGCATTGTGCAGTGCAATATAAAAATAGATACAATCAATACAGAGCTTGTCGGTCTTTTCCACGAAATCTAATGATGAGGGTAATTACATGTTCAATACTAACGATCAACTGAGCAAAGTCTCCCTGTCCGGCTTTGAAGCGGCCCTGCGTGTAGCGCAAATCTCCCTGGACAGCGCCGAGCGCCTGGTCAAGCTGAACCTGGAAGCCTCCAAGCAAACCCTGGAAGAAAACGTCAAGGTTGCCAAGGCTCTGGCCGGCGCCACTGATGCCCAGGAAGCCCTGAAGCAAATCAACCAACTGGCCACCCAATCCGTGGACAAGGCAGTTGCCAACTCCCGCAACGTTTACGAAATCGTATCCGCTGCACAAAGCGAACTGTCCAAACTGGCAGAAGAAAACCTGGGCAGCTTCAACAAGAACCTGATCACCGCTCTGGAAGGTGCCGCCAAAAACGCACCCGCAGGTTCGGACAATGCCCTGAACGCCGTCAAGACTTCGCTGGCTGCTGCCGCCGCTGCCGTTAACAGCTTCAGCAAGGCTGCCCAACAGGTTGCCGAATTCACCGACAGCAGCATCAAGGCTGCCAGCAGCGCCACTGCCGACGCTGTGAAAACTGCTACCAAGCGCGCCTGAGCACGCTGATATCCAGTCAAAACCCCGCCAAGGCGGGGTTTTTTCTATTGCCTGATGCACAGCCAGCGCGGCGGGTTTACAATTCCTCCTTTGAGTTCCGGCAAAGACGACAGGTTCAACGCATGAAAATCAGCAGCAACTTTGACGCAGGCAGTATCGAAATCGTTTCGATGGAGAGTTTCGACGACATTCAGCTGCGGATCCCCCATGACAATGCCGCGGACTTTGCCCAGTGGTTCTATTTCCGCCTGCAAGGTGCCGCCTACCAGGCTTGTACCCTGCGTTTTCTGAATGCCGGCGAGTGCGCCTACCCGGAAGGCTGGACCAATTATCAGCTCATGGCCTCCTACGACCGCATCAACTGGTTCCGCGTACCGGCGCAGTATGATGGCCAGGTGATGACTGTAGAGCACGTGCCGCTGGCCAACAGCGTGTACTACTCCTACTTCGAACCCTATTCGCACGAGCAGCACCTGAACCTGCTGGGCCAGGCACAAGGCTCGGGCCTGTGCCAGATCCACGATCTTGGCTTCACCGTGCAGGGCCGTGACATCAATCTGCTGACCATCGGCCACGAGGTTGAATCCGACCTGAAAATCTGGATCACCGCCCGCCAGCACCCGGGCGAAACCATGGCGGAATGGTTTGTCGAAGGTTTCCTCAACCGTCTGCTCGACCCGCTGGATGCCACCTCCCGCGCGCTGCTGGACAAGGCAACATTTTATGTCGTGCCCAACATGAACCCGGACGGTTCCATTCTGGGCAATCTGCGTACCAATGCCGCCGGTGCCAACCTCAACCGCGAATGGCTGGAGCCTTCGGCGGAAAAGAGCCCGGAAGTGCAACTGGTGCGCAACAAGATGCTGGAAACCGGCGTTGACCTGTTCCTGGACATTCACGGCGACGAGTCGCTGCCTTATGTGTTCGTCGCCGGTACTGAAGGCGTGCCCTCTTATACGGATACCATCCGCCAGCTGGAAGAAAAGTTCAAACACTACCTGATGGTGGCCAACCCCGACTTCCAGGATGAAGTGGGTTACGAAAAGGATGCCCCGGGCAGCGCCAACCTCAGCCTGGCCACCAACTGGGTAGGGGAAAACTTCAAGTGCCTCGCCTTTACCCTGGAAATGCCGTTCAAGGACAATGCCAACCTGCCTGACGACGACTACGGCTGGAATGGTCAACGCAGCCTGCGCATGGGCGAGGCCGTCCTCACCCCCATTTACGCGGTGATTAACGAACTGCGCTGACCGCGCCTGAGTAACAAAAAAGCCGGAGACAATCTCCGGCTTTTTTATTGTGGTCCAGCAAGACAGGCATTACATGACGATTGGCAGCTTTTCCAGTGCCTTCACCAGTTCGATTTCGGCCAGACACCAGTCACTCCCCTTTTCCAGCACCTTGCCCAAGGCAATCTGGAAATGCTTGCCGCGGGCCGTCATATAGTATTGCTTGCCAAGGGTATAGCAAGAAATCGGCATGATCAGTGCGTTGATGCGCCGTCCACCACGATCAAAAGGAACAAACAAGGAAATGTGACCGGACAACCACACCATTTCCTGCGGCAAAGTGGGGTCGATCAACTTGCTGTCCACCGGACGAAGGGACGCTGCAACCGGACGGCTGGAGAGCGTCTCCAGGCCCAGGTAAATGCGCTCGCGCTGATTGGCACGCTTGACGCGGCGGATCAGGCCCAGGCTCCAGTTGTTGCTGTCCACATCGCGATAACCCACCAGGCCGCCCAGGCTGACCCATTCATTTCCCAGCGCATCCAGGGTGACGCCAAGGCCTGTCTGGCTGACATTATCCACCGTCCAGCGCAAGAACTCGTCACGTGCCTGTGCTGCAGGTACGGCAGCTTCGCCGGACAGCGGCGCCAGTGCCAGCGTGCTGCGATCACGTTTGCGACTGGTGACAAAACCGTAAATGCGGATATTTGCCGCGTCGTCAAAACTGTCGGTGTCAGCCTGACGGGTTTGCACCTGACTGGCTTCATCCGGCTGGCGAATCAGGCGATGCAACAAAGACAGACGGTGCGCTACCTCAAGATTGCGATTGGTCACCGCCGTGCGCTCTGCCCGCTCAAAGCGTACCGGTTGCGCAGCCCATTCACGGCACAACATGCGCAGCAGGCCTGCATCGATACCGGGTTCGATCAGGGGCTTGAGCTCGGGCGGCAAACGGCCACCTTCCATCACGGTTGCCCAGCCATGGATGATTTCCACCATGTCTGCCGTCGACCAGTAACGCGCAGCGTCGCCAGCCATATCCCCCAATGGGCGCATGGCGGGCTTTGCCTCATTCAGCACAACCGCAAAACTGGCATCCTCTGCATATTCAGGGTGCAGCGACATGCGATTGGAGACCAGGCAAAGAATATGATAGGAAAAATTGAATTGTCGCTGGGTGAGATTACCGCTACTGAGTAAGGACAACATCAGCATGATCAGATACTGATCCTGTACTGTCGTACCCGGACTTTCCTCGCCGAATAGAAAAACGGGAGTGGAATCAACCCGCATTTTCTCAGCGAAACGGTACAGCTGATTTACATTTAACCAGAACACATCATCAGGACTGAAATGCCGCAAATACTGCCAGCGGGCGAATTCGCCAAAATAATGCATCATGCGCACCAGCACCAAAGGCAGCATGGCACGCAGGCGTTCCTCCTGCTGGACATCGACATCAAATGACAGTGCGCGCTGGTAAAAATCCAGCAATTCCTTGCCAAAAGACAGTATCTGGGCGCGCAGCTGCCCTTCTAATACCTTGGGCATGCGGGAGTTGAGGAAATACTGTGTACACAGATTATCGTGCAGTGGCTGTATTTCCAGATTGAGCGTCAACACCGCATCCAGTAAATCGGCCGTCACCCGGCTTGATTGGGCATTCACCTCGGCCAGCATCTCGGTCATTTTCTCGTGAGCAGCCGCGCCGTATTCCTGCTTGAGTGCATCGGCATAAGCCTTGGCAGCGGCAGCATTGGCCAACGGATCTGACTTGCTCTTGGTGCCTCGGGAGAAAAAGTCCAACATGTCGTAGCTTTCGGGCGATCAAGGTAACGGGAAGCCGCAAGATAGACTGCCGTTGCGGTGTAGATTGTTATCAGTATTTATACACGGAGCCGATTGGGCAAGAAGAACTTGCATGCAAAAACAAAAAGCGCCCATGCAGGCGCTTTGGAACAGGCACTTGGCAGGCCATGTTACATCAGATGGCCAGATCTTCAAGCGTTTTGCCAGCAGTCAGCAGCTCCTGTACCCATACCGGCTTGCGACCGCGGCCAGTCCAGGTCAGTTCGGCATTTTCCGGGTGACGGTACTTGGCTTCAACCGGCTTGCGCACGGCGCCACCTACTTTGCCCAGCACTTCTTCAACGCTCAGACCATAAGCCTTGGCCAGTTCGATGATCTGCTTTTTGGCTTTGGTTTTTTCTTCCGATTCGCGACGCTTGATTTCATTTTCAACGTCGCTTTTCAAAGCAACCAGCTCGGTAAAACTCAGAGTGCTAATGTCCATTTTCCGCCCTTATTATTCAGTTTGACCACAACAATTTCAATTTAGCCAAAAGCAGACAGAAACGTCAAGGCAGAAGTGCTAAATTTCTGTAAACAAAGCAAGTATTTATTCATCCTGAATAGGATAAGGCAGTGTCAGACATTCCAGGCGATGCTGGTATTCGGCTTCCAGATAAATCCCCTTCTCCCAGCAAACTGTCTGCACAACCACTAGCGCTTCTTGCTGCACTTCATTCACCGGACAAACTGCAGCAACCATACCAATTGATTGTTCCGGCAGTTCCGGACTGAATAGCTTGTCGCCGGCTCGCGCGCCAACTGCCAGGCTTGCCTTGAATAAACGCCGTTTTACTTTGCCCAGATATTGGGTACGCGCAACGATTTCCTGCCCCGGATAACAACCCTTCTTGAAGCTGACAGCACCAATCAAATCCATATTCGCCATTTGTGGAACAAATTGCTCTTGCGTTGCCAGTGTCACCCAGGCAATGCCCGCGTCTATATCCCGGATACCCCAGGCTTGTGACGATACTGCTGTTGCTTTTTCGGCTACAAGCTGTGCTGCCAATGGCGAATCAGGCGTCAAATTAAGAATGAAACCACCACCTGGCAATGTAATGGCCACATCACCATTTTGTTCCTGCACGGCAAGCGGTCCGGCTGCCGGTTTCGCATGATACTGCGCAATGACGGCATCCAATTGCGTACCGCGTACACCGAGCAAACAGGCATCAGCGCCATTGAGCACGGTAACCTTGACCTTGGAGCGCATGACAAACATGGTCAGACGTTTGGCAATGGCTTGGCAAATATCCGCAGAAACCATCAGGTAATAGCTGCCTTGCAGCTGCCAGGCCAGGAAACTGGCCAGCATGCGTCCTTTGGCCGTGGAATAGGTGGTGAAGCGTGCCTCTTCGCCTACCTCACGAATATCACCGGACAATTGTCCTTGCAGGAAGGATTCGGCATCTTCGCCTTCCAGACGGATCAGGGCGAAACCATCCAGTACTGCCAGTGCATTGCCTGAGCGGACCGCAGCAACCTGCCCGAATAAATCCGGAAATTGCAGCAGGCCATCCTGGCCAACACACCCGTGATTCTCATCTACCCAAACTTGCCACGACTTGTTCATCTTGCGACACCTGTAATTAGCACACCAAATTAGTCAGGAATTCTACTTTTTCCAGCCCTGTTCTGCCAGCCTCATGCTTGGCAACATCACTGGTCAGCAGGATATTCTTTTGCCTTCATACACTTAGCCAACGGCAAGCAACAAGCCGTATGGAATGTGTAATATTCGACGGCCAAACCGTTGACAGGCCTGGCTCTCATCGGTATAGTTCGCACTCTCTTGATGTTCCCTGATAGCTCAGTCGGTAGAGCGACGGACTGTTAATCCGCAGGTCGCAGGTTCGAGCCCTGCTCGGGGAGCCACAAGACACCATTGATCAGCATTGCCCGGTTATTCCCTGATAGCTCAGTCGGTAGAGCGACGGACTGTTAATCCGCAGGTCGCAGGTTCGAGCCCTGCTCGGGGAGCCACCCAGCAATGCATTCAATTCCCTGATAGCTCAGTCGGTAGAGCGACGGACTGTTAATCCGCAGGTCGCAGGTTCGAGCCTGTCTCTTATACACATCTGACGCTGCCGACGAACAGTAAGATGTGTTGGTGTCGGGGGGGGGGGGGGGGGGGGAGGGGGGGGGGGGGGGGGGGGGGGGGGGGGGGGGGGGGGGGGGGGGGGGGGGGGGGGGGGGGGGGGGGGGGGGGGGGGGGGGGGGGGGGGGGGGGGGGGGGGGGGGGGGGGGGGGGGGGGGGGGGG
>NZ_JAELUD010000005.1:0-107044 GCF_016429185.1 Aquitalea sp. ASV11 | reverse complement strand
CCCCCCCCCCCCCCCCCCCCCCCCCCCCCCCCCCCCCCCCCCCCCCCCCCCCCCCCCCCCCCCCCCCCCCCCCCCCCCCCCCCCCCCCCCCCCCCCCCCCCCCCCCCCCCCCCCCCCCCCCAAAAAAAATTTTTTTAGATGTGTATAAGAGACAGCTGCTCGGGGAGCCACCCAGCAATGCATTCAATTCCCTGATAGCTCAGTCGGTAGAGCGACGGACTGTTAATCCGCAGGTCGCAGGTTCGAGCCCTGCTCGGGGAGCCACCCTATTCAAGCAGAAGCCCGCTTTTTATAAAGCGGGTTTTTTGTTTTGACTTCGCCATGATTCCTGTATTTTCTTTGTGCTTTGACAGATCCGCTCATGATGGTGCAAGAATATGCCACACAACATATCGGCATATTCATGCTAAAATAGCGTTTGGTTAACACTGTATTAAACAAAAACTAAAGGATCAGCCATGTCCATTCTGAAGGAATTCAAGGAATTTGCCGTTAAAGGTAATGTGATCGATCTGGCCGTCGGTGTGGTGATTGGTGGTGCTTTTGGTTCCATCGTCAAATCGCTGGTTGATGACGTGATCATGCCGCCTATCGGTCTTCTGGTCGGGAATGTCGATTTTGCCAATCTGTTCCTGGTTCTCAAGGAAGGCGTCAAACAGGCCGGACCTTATGCCTCGGTCGCTGCCGCCAAACAGGCTGGTGCCGTCACCATGAATATCGGCTTGTTCATCAACTCTCTGGTCAGCTTTACCATTGTCGCCTTTGCCATCTTCATGCTGGTCAAGGCCATCAACAGGCTCAAACGCGAAGCACCGGCAGAAGCCCCGGCCGCACCCGCCACCAAGGAATGCCGCTACTGTCTGTCCAGCGTGCCCCTGAAGGCCACCCGCTGCCCCTGCTGCACATCACAGCTGGATTGATGCCACGCATCGGCAAACAAGCGAAAAGAGGCCTCTTGAGGCCTCTTTTGTTTTTGCTGCACGCTGATTCAGCGCTTGTTCTTGCTCTTCAAACCAGCCGCTTCCAGCAAGCTGCTGGGATCAAACCCCAGCCGCAATGCTCCCCAGTGACGCCCATCCAGATAAACCGGCAACGTCAGTTCGGACAGGATTTCACCGGTATCACGCATATAGGTGTGCAGCAGGAAGGGCTGGGTGTTGTGCGCCGATTTCAGCCCTGCCGGGTCGGAGAAAATGCGCTTGTCACGACTGTTGACCAGGTCTTTCTCTTCATCACCCGTCACCGCCTGGCTATACCAGCTGTTATGCGTCGGGGCATAGCCATTGCCATCCACCAGCAAGCAGAAGCGTCCGCCGACAACATCCCGTACCAGGGCGTCGTAATGCGGTTGCACCAGGCCTGCCAGCTTTTCGTCGTAGGCGGTATGGTATTTGGGCGGCTTGCTGCCGGGAATCTGCTGGTAGCGCTTGTCGAAGACATCCACACCAGACTTCAGCTGCTGCAGCAGGATGTCCTGCAGCACATCACGCTGCTTGCGCGCGAGGCTGATCATGCGGTCGAACTCACCTTCACCGATGATGAAGCGCGACACCATTTCCTGCACTTGCTCTGCCACACCGGACAGTTCGTCTGCCACATGCTCGGTATGATTCAGTCGCTCTGTCACCAGTTGGCCCAGGCCATGAATCTCCGATACATGGCGATTCACCTGCCGGTTGGTTTCGGCAAAATCTTCCATGGTGCCGGCAATCTGGGTCAGACTGCTGGCCGTGGTTTCAAAATCGCCCATCATGCGGCCGAAATGTTGCGAGGCACGTGATACCACCTCCCGTGCCTTGTGCGTGTCCGTGGTGATTTCATTGGTTTCAACCTGGGTATCGGAAACCAGGCCCAGCATGCCATCAATATTGCTGGAAATCTCATCGGTGGCGTTCTTCACCTTTTCCGCAAGTTTGCGCACCTCATCGGCAACCACGGCAAAACCACGGCCGGTTTCACCTGCACGCGCAGCTTCGATGGCGGCATTCAGCGCCAGCAGATTGGTTTGATCGGAAATATCCTTGATCAGGTCAACAATGGTTTTGATACTGGCCGAGCGCTGACTCAGGTCCTCAACCGTCTGGTTGAAATGCCCCACCTTCTGACTGATGTCGTAAATACGGTCCGCCACGGTTTTCAGTTCGTCATATGACTCGCGAGCCACATCCAGATTGGACAAGGTAGAGGCTGAAATGGATTGCGTCTGCCCGGTAACTTGATTGATGCCGGTAGTGGTCTGATCACTGGCATCGCGTACCCGTGTGGCAAACTCGTCCTGGCGTACTGCACTGCCCAGCGATTCGCTGACATTCTTGCGGGTACGTGCCGAATCCATGGCAATGCGTACTGTCATCAGCCGCACATTGCTGATGATTTCGCGCATTTTCAGCTGGAAGCGATTATAGGAAATCGAAACTTCGCGGATTTCGTCATGCGTGACGGTGGGAATATCCCGTGACAAATCGCCCTCACCGGCACCTATTTCATTGAAAATGCCGATAATCATCTTGAGCGGACGCACAATCAGATAGCGCAAATACCAGACCATGAAACTGATGAAGACGAAACCGGCCAGCCACAGTGCCGATGACCAGAAAATGGCACCATCAATACTGGACTGTATCTGCGCCAGATTGGCCGCATTGATACCGGAACCGGCCAGCTGGCTGCGAATGCCAGTCAGCACCAGATAGACGTAAACCACCATGATCAGCTGGAACAGACTCAGAAAAAAGAAACTGCACAGCTTCCGGGTCAGGGTAAAGAAAAATGTTTTCTCGATCAGGGTATAGACGCGCCAGAACCACTCCATGCTCTCTCCTTACAACCTGCTGCTATTGCTTGTTATATGTTTAAAGCGGGCGCTACATTTTTACCCGAATTTAGTGAATTAACCAATCAAATTTAGGATAAACCTGATAGCAATCAAGAAGCATTACCATTCGCGTCAAAACAATTTAAAACTATCAACACAAAAACTGATCAATTTAGCAGCAAGCAAACTCAGTTTGCTAGCCGTTGCCACACCATCCAGTACTCTTTCCCGGCGAAAACAGGTATGGCTGCCGCCACGGGCTGGCATGTCAGCAAGCTGAAGGATGGATCCAGCCGCTGGTGCAAATCCGCCAGACTGGTTCCGTAGGGCGGGCCTTTGGGCTTGTCTGCCAGAAAAAACACTCCCGCCAGAAAACCTCCGGGTCGCAACAGTTGACTGACCTTATGGGTATAGCTCTCCCACAGCCTGGGTGGCAAGGCACACAAGAAAGCACGCTCGAAAATGGCGTCATAGTGTGCATCGGCTTGCAGGGCAAAGAAATCGGCCTGCCACAACCGTGCGGTACTGCCCTGCAAAGCCTGACGCGCACGCTTGACCGCCTCGTGGCTGAAATCAATCGCATCCACCTGCATACCTGCCGACAATAACCAGGGGACGTCGGCCGCACTGCCACAGCCAGGCAGCAGTACCTTGCTGTCAGGTGCCAGCCCGGCAAAAAACTGCCGCATCTGCTCATCGCCAGCCGCACCCTCCCATGGCGTTACGCCTTGTTCATAGCGCTGATCCCAAAATGCGGGCAGTGAACTATCCTGAGCCATCCGTCAGTCTTCCTATTTATGCTAATTTGCTAATGCTACATACTGGGAAAGTTGCGCCAATACCCCGTCCAGCCCTTGCTCCAGGGTAAGGGGCAGTCCCCTCCCGTCCGGCAAGCGCAGCTGCAATTGCCCCGCACTCATCCGCAACATCAGGATACGGCCATCCAGTCGCAATACGCCCCACTCCTGACCATCCTGCACTTGCAAGTCCAGCAGCACGCCCAGACGTTCGGCAATTTCCAGCAAGGGCATGCGCTGTGGCAGGGTTTGCCATACTTGCTCGCGCTCGGTGCCGTCCATGAAGCACCAGTTGGAAATTTCGGCAAAGCTACGGCCACATCCTCGACAAACATTGTCACCAACCGCAGTTGTACAGCGTGCAATGCATGGGGAATCGGGTCGTTGTGTTGCCATTGAATACTCCTGTATGAAACATATCTGTCATCTTTCTTGACGAAGGCAATAAAAATGTCAGATAAATGAAAGATCGCTGCAACATGATATACACCAATGCCTCGCAACGAATTATTGATTTTCCGTATATTGCGCATCCTGCGCACACGTCAGGTTCAGTATCTGGATGAACAGCAGATCATGACAGCCATGCGCCGCGAGATGGGGAATGAGGTCAACGAGAGCATCATTCAGGAGCATCTGCGCTATATGCAGCAGCACGGCCTGCTCAAGCCCATCAATCTCAAGCGGCATGGAAACGGTTACGCACTGGACTGGGCCGGCTACGACTATCTGGACGCCTCCTGAAACTGCGGTCATTTTAATGCCAGACAAGGCCGGCAAAGGATTTTTCCTGGCCGGAAATGAAAAAACCCCCGGTCGGGGGTTTTGTTTTGTCTGCATGCTTGCAGTTGATGACTAGACCACCCTTAGCCTGCCAAGCGCCTGGCTGGCTTTATTGCCGGGCGAGTTCCGCCAGTTCTTCGTCGCTGAACAATCGCGACAGGGTGACAAAGCGCATGCCTTCGCTCCCTTCCAGCGAAAAGCTGCTGCTGCGTCCGGGCAGGGCATCGATGGTGAGTTGACAGTTCTGCCAATAACCGTACAGGAATTCGCTGATGTAAAAAGGGCAGCCGCCGATTTCTCCCAGCAGAATGTCATGATCGCCAACACGGAATTCCTGCTGGGTAAAACACAGTGGCGCACTGCCATCACAACACCCACCAGACTGATGGAACAGCAAGGAACCATGGCGTTGGCACAACACCGACAATAGTTCCGCAGCACGCTCTGTCATGTTGACGCGGGAAATCATGTCACCCCTTTGTGAAAAACCGGCGGCGCCAAAGCGAGAGCGGCTCGCGCCACCCCCAAGGAGGACCGCTGCTTGCACACGGTCACCACCAGTTACAGGTGATGACCGTGAAATGAACTGTTTGCAAACCGACGGTGCGGCACAGCGCACCACACCGTCGGCCCTGGCGGAGTAAACCCGCCGCTTAGAAGAAGCCCAGGGCTTTCGGGCTGTAGCTCACCAGCAGGTTCTTGGTTTGCTGGTAGTGATCGAGCATCATCTTGTGGGTTTCGCGACCGATACCGGACTTCTTGTAACCACCAAAGGCAGCGTGTGCCGGGTAGAGGTGGTAGCAGTTGGTCCAGACACGACCGGCCTTGATCTCGCGGCCCATGCGGTAGGCGGTATTGCCGTCGCGGGTCCACACACCAGCCCCCAGGCCAAAGGCGCTGTCATTGGCAATGTGCAGGGCTTCTTCCTTGTCCTTGAAGGAAGTCACGGCAACAACCGGGCCAAAGATTTCTTCCTGGAATACACGCATCTTGTTGTGGCCCGCCAGGATGGTCGGCTGCACATAGAAGCCCTCGGACAGCGCACCACCGAGATGGGCCTGACCACCACCAGTCAGCACCTGGGCACCTTCGGCACGACCGATGTCGATGTAGGACAGGATCTTGTCCAGCTGCTCACGCGAAGCTTGCGCACCGATCATGGTGGACATGTCCAGCGGATTGCCCTGCTTGATGGTCTTGACGCGGGCCACGGCGCGTTCCATGAAGGCATCGTAGATGGATTCCTGCACCAGCACACGTGACGGGCAGGTACATACCTCACCCTGGTTCAGGGCAAACATGGCAAAACCTTCCAGTGCCTTGTCGAAGAAGTCATCGTCTTCGCGCATGATGTCTTCGAAGAAGATATTGGGCGACTTGCCACCCAGTTCCAGCGTCACCGGGATGATGTTTTCGGCAGCGTACTGCATGATCAGGCGGCCAGTACCGGTTTCGCCGGTAAAGGCCACTTTGGCGATACGCGGGTTGGTGGCCAGCGGTTTGCCGGCTTCCACACCAAAGCCGTTCACCACATTGAGCACGCCATCCGGCAACAGGTCGGCAATCACTTCCATCAGCACCAGAATGGCCATCGGAGTTTGTTCGGCCGGCTTGAGCACGATGCAGTTACCGGCGGCCAGTGCCGGAGCCAGCTTCCAGGCGGCCATCAGCAAGGGGAAGTTCCACGGAATGATCTGCCCCACTACGCCCAGCGGCTCGTGGAAATGGTAGGCCACGGTGTCGTCGTCGATCTCGGACAGCGAGCCCTCCTGCGCACGCAGGCAGGAGGCGAAATAGCGGAAGTGGTCGACTGCCAGCGGCAGGTCGGCAGCGTTGGTTTCACGGATGGGCTTGCCGTTGTCCAGGGTTTCCACCAGCGCCAGGAACGGCAGGTATTCTTCCAGGCGGTCGGCAATTTTCAGCAGCACATTGGCACGCACGGCCGGCGCAGTGCGACCCCAGCGATCTGCAGCGGCATGTGCAGCATCCAGCGCCAGTTCGATATCAGCAGCGGTAGAGCGGGCAATGTCACACAGCGGCTTGCCGTCGATCGGGCTGATATTGGTGAAGTACTGGCCTTGAACCGGAGCCACCCAGCGGCCACCGATGAAGTTTTCGTAGCGGGATTTCAGCGGAACTTTCTTGCTGATTGCGGCGAGTGCTTGCTGATACATGACGTTGCCTCCTGGCTATTAGAATCGGAGTGCCGGCGTGTCTACCGGCAGCCAGGTCATTGTGCGAAATTGTCTCGCCCTGCTCTATTCGACTTTGGTCTTAGAAACCCGGGCTCCGCCCCGGCAGTCAGGTCAGTCAGCACCGGACTGCGCCAGCCGCCCCAGATGACCGATCAGTGCGCGCAGTCGTGCCGGACGTACCGGTTTGGTCAGGATGGCCCAGCTTTCTGCCGCAATCTCGGCAGCAACTTCCGGCGTTCTGTCCGCGGTGATGATGGCTGCAGGTATGCGCTGCCCCAAGGCTGCGTACAAGGCCAGTATGGCTTGCGGGCCGCGTTCTTCGTTGTCCAGGTGATAGTCCGCCAGAATCACGTCGGGCGTACGGCTGAGCTGGCCCAACAAGGACACCGCCTGTTCGGTATTGGCCGCTACCAGCGGCAGGCAACCCCAACCCGACAGCAAGGTGCTCATGCCAGCCAGGATGGCCGGTTCGTTATCAATCAGCAGCACCGACAGACCCTGCAATTCCGATGGGCCCGGTGAAGCAACCCGCTCTTGCTGACGCGGAAACAGGCTGACAGCCTCAGCCTGACCATAAGGCAGGACAATGCCGAAGAAGGAGCCGCGCCCATAATGGGACTGCACCACCAGCCGGTGCTGCAGACGGGTGGCCAGGCGCTTGACGATGGCCAGCCCCAGGCCCAGGCCCTTGCTGCACATGCCACTGTGTTCGGCCAGCCGCTGGAATTCCTCAAACACCAGCGACAATTTGCCGGCCGGAATACCCTGCCCCTGATCCCACACGCCCACCAGCACGCCGTCGCGCACCCGGCGGGCCCCCAGCAGCAAACTGCCTTGCTCGCTATAGCGCAGGGCATTGCTGAGGAAGTTGCGCAGGATGCGCCCCAGCAGCACCCAGTCGCTGTGCACCACCACCGGCAAGGGGTGGCAACGCAGTTTCAGGCCTCGTTCTGCCACCAGCGGGCTGAACTCGATGCTCAGCTGGCGCAGCAACTGGTCCAGATGAAAGTGACTGGGGGTGATTTGCAAGGCCCCGGCATCAATGCGGGACAGTTCCAGCAGGGTGTTGATCAGGTCGTCCACGGCTTCCAGCGAACTGGCGGCATGTTGCGCCAGCCGCATGCTGTCGGCACTGCCTTCACGCTCGGCCAGGCTGGCGACAAACAGGCGCGCAGCATTCAGCGGCTGTAGCAGGTCGTGACTGGCAGCGGCAAAAAACCGCGTTTTACTGAGATTGGCCTCTTCCGCTGCCACGATGGCGGCGCGCAACTGGGTATTGGCATCACGCAATTCTACGGTACGTGCCGTCACGCTCAGTTCCAGTTCTTCCTTGGCTTGCTGCAGCACCTGCTCGGCACGCCGGGTTTGGGTGATGTCCTGGATCAGCGCATAAAAGCCATGCACTGCACCGTCCTCGCCAATGTGAGGAATGAACGCCGCCTGGGCATATTCGACCGAACGCTTGGGTGCAGGCATCTTGAGTTCAAAGACGGAGGAAACACCTGCCAGCGCCTGCTCGACAAAATGGCGGCGCGGGTCGTACAAGTCAGGCCCCAGCACTTCACGCAGGGTATGGCCGTTGATCTCGTTGACCGGCTTGCCAAACCAGTCTTCATAGCCCTTGTTGGTAAAGCGGTAAACCTGGTCTTTGTCGACATAGGAAATCAATGCCGGCAAGGCATCGGTAATCAGCCGGAGCTTGGATTCGCTTTCACGCAGCGCCCGCTCGTCATGCTTGCGCGCGGTGACATCGCTGCAGGTAATCACGAAGCCGGCATTGGGCATCGGACAGGATTCGATCTCCAGCACCAGTCCGTGGCAAGTCTCTACTTCGTAACTGCCACTGATCGGGCAAAGCAGCGGAATTTCGGCATCTTCCGGCAAGGCATGGCCAATGGACAGGGTGGCCGGGTGCAAACCCGCCAGTTCGCAAAAACGATGATTCCAGGCCAGCAGCTGTGAATGCTGGTCGAATACGGCAATCCCCTGACGCAGACTGTTGACGGTGGCGGCCAGCAATTGGCGATGCGCGGCCTGGTCTTGCTGACGCAACAGTTGTTCCTGGCGCTTGATTTCGCTGATGTCGGTATAAATGGCTACCCGGCCACCATCGGCCGTCGCCCGTTCACTGATGCGCAGACAGCGGCCATCGCTCAATGGCTCCAGATAGCTGCCGTTGCAGTCGCGGTGCTGGTTGCGGCGCAATGCGCGCCACGCGTCGGCCTGGCCCATGGCATCCAGCACGGCGCCGGATTCGGCCAGATGATCCAGATATTCGGCAAAGTGCATGCCGGTGCGGACATGCCCGCGCAGTACCGGCAGCAACTCGACAATGCGCTGGTTGAAGCGCACCAGGCGGTCGTGCTGGTCCCACTGGGCAAAACCGTCGGCAATGGTGTCCACCGCCACGCCCAGACGGTTATTGGCCTGCTCTGCGGCCAGCCGCGCCTCTTCCAGTGCGATATTGCTGGTCTTCAGGTCGTTGATGGCGCGTTCCAGCGCGTGAGTACGCTCCTGAATGCGCTTTTCCAGCTCGGCAGACACCTGGAAAATGGTAAAGGAATTGCCATTGTCGGCCATGCCGCTTTCCACGCGGTAAATCAATGCGTTATTGATCTTGCGCAGTTTGGCATTGTCCTTTTCCAGCTGCTCGACGTATTGCAGCAGCGTGGCTGAATCTGCCCGGGAGAGATCGACAGCCGGTTCCATGATTACCCCTGATGCAGCGCGCCCTGATGTCCGGCATAGCCGATGGCGATGCCGGTGAAGGTCTGGTTGACATGCATGGCATTGAACTGCTCGCCATAGGTATTGAAGCCCACTACCCGGTTCTGCACCAGCAGGCTGGAGAGCCGGCTTTGTGCAGCGGTATTGCTGATCATGATGCGGCGCAATACGCAGTCACATCCCAGCACCACCTGCAATGGTCCCAACTGGCTGCGTACCCGGGCAAAGGTTTTGTCCAGGCTGGCCACTAGGTCTTGCGCCTGTGTGCCCGACAGCACCACGCCCTCATCCACACTGCAAAAGAAGGACAAGGACAAATCCGGGTTCACCCGCTGGATGGAGCGCACATACGGCACGCCACCCACTTGCAATACCAGTGGATGTGCGGCAAAGGTATTGGCATCCAGTTGCTCGGGGTCCAGGCCCAGAGTACGACAGTACTCTACTGCTGCCGGCTCGGCATTGATCTCGGTAACCAGCCGGCTATCGGCATCAGCCTCGGTGATCACCATGCGCTCACCGCTGCGTGCAGCGTGCTCGGACTTGAACATTTCGAACGGATGCCGACTGGCCACCATGACAAAGGCAGCTGCCTGGGTATGGAAACGACCATCCAGCAATATTGCGGTATTTTCGAAGCGCATATTGTCACCGGCCGACCCACCCAAGAGCGGGATATGCCCCAGCGCAGAAGAAAGCCGGCTGGCCACCCGTTCCTCACATGCCGCGAGGCCATCTATCAGCATCAGGGCAAAGCTGTTGCGATCTATCGCAGAACCGCTCTTTCGCGCCAGCTCATGCCGGGCCGTCATCACCGCTTCAAAGGCATCCGCCAGTTCGAAGTCATGCAGCCGCTCCAGTCTGGCTGCAACGGCAAAGAAGTCGGGCTCGGCAAAACTGACTCCGCTGATACTGCCCTGCTGATACCCATGGCAACCGATCTCGCCCGCCGTGGTACAGCCGACAACCAGGGCAGCGCCGAAATGCTGTTGCAAGGCAGGGGCCAGCAAGGAAAGGTCGTAGGCTGGGGAGATGAACAACAGCACCAGGGCCAGTGATGGCTGATGCAACTGCTCGAACAGTTCTGCCGCGGCTTGCGCCGGATCTTGCTGCTGGGTGCTACCCAGCAGTACCGAAGACTGCTTCATCTTGTCTCCACCGGGCTGCGCAGATGGCTGGGCAACCCTGTTCTGTGTCAGCCAGTCTGCGCTGGCTTCTACTTTTGTTGCATGGTCAGCCATCACCAACACTGGCAGGATGTATGGCAGACAGCGTTTGCACAGCCATACCGGCCATACATTCTGGCGTGCCGGCCTCACCCGCCGCTCCAGCCGGCATTCACTGGCTGGCAAGGGCAAGAGGTGGCAGTTCACCAGAATGCAATCCACTCCCGTCGCCAAGGCCATGCTGCCAGCATTGTACATTTCAGGCTATAGTCTTGTTCGCTGGCCGAATCAGGCAGCTTTACTCACAAGTTGGGGTCGTGATGGAAATGAGTATTCTGATCGCCGATGATCATCCACTGTTTCGCGAAGCATTGAAAGATGTTGTGCTGGATGCATTTGGCCGTTCGGTGCAGTTGATCGAGTGCACATCACTGGCAGAAGTCCAGGCCGCCATTCATGATGACACGCTTGAGCTGGCACTTTTGGACCTTAACATGCCGGGCATGCACGGGCTGCAAGGCATAGCCCTGTTGCGGGAAAGCGCACCGGTCGTGCCGCTGGTGATTGTGTCGGCGGATGAACGCAGTGAAGTGGTCGCCGCCGCCTTGCAACTGGGCGTGTGTGGTTTCATTCCCAAATCCACGCCACGGCAGCAAATGGCGGATGCAGTGCGACGCATTGCCGAAGACGGGGAAATCTACCAGCCAGCACAATTGGCCGGACACGACACCAACAGCCTCACTCCATTGCCCCTGTCCGTGGAACAACAAGCCATGCGCAGCCGCATTGCCAGCCTGACAAAGCAAGAGCGTTGCGTACTGGATGCCATCATTGCCGGCAAACCCAACAAGATTGTGGCGATTGAATTGAATATTGCGGAAAGTACCGTCAAGGCACATGTATCGGCCATCTTGCGCAAGCTGGAGGTCAGCAGCCGCACTCAGGCCGTCATCAAGGCCGGCCCGGTTTTGGGTGGATAATCCATCCACTGCACTTGCTGCTGATGTCACCTCCGTATCCCGTAGCAGCCAAAGCAGCAGGCACACCATCAAACCACGCACATCACGCTGCTGATTCCATACAAATAATGGCAATGAATTCAAACATATAGATATTTTATTACCATACCCACTGACTAATCTTGGCGCGATCAGGAAAACTCATCAGTTACAAACGAAATATCCATACCAGCTTGCCTTGACCGGGGAAATGCATCACTGGAGGATGGCCAAACCCGAAGCATTTTCATTTTTCGGGAATCAACTCCATTAAGGAATCAAGCATGTCTGCAAAACTGAAAATCATGATCCTGGTCGCATTGATGAGCAGTTCTGCATTTGCCGCTGCATCTGGCAATGCAAGCAAACATAATGCCTCGGGCAGCAAGTCGAGTGGCAAATACACCATTACCTGCAACGAATATCTCGTGCTCAAGGAAACCGACAAACCGGTCATTATTGGCTACGAAATCAGCAAACACAAAAATGGCAAGGTCAGCGCCGCTGAAGTGATTGCCGATGTCGAAAAAATTCGCCCGGAGGTTGATGAATACTGCAAGGTAAACAAAGAAAAAACCGTTTGGCAAAAGATCAAGAGCGCATTCTGATTCGGCTGAACATACCAGCCACATTGTCTGACCTGTATCCGGAAAATATTTGATGGGGATGGCCAGGACTGAATCAATAATCTTGCCGCGGCCTATTGGCTGCACGCCCATGAAAAGAGCCACCCGACTTCGGGTGGCTTTCGTTTTTGTATCCGATGGTGAATAACCAATGACAGGCAGTACATTATTACAGGCAACAAAAAAGCCACCATGATTTGGTGGCTTTAATGAAATGTGTACTGCTTTTGTTCTTGTGGTCGGGGTGAGAAGATTCGAACTTCCGACCCCCTGCACCCCATGCAGGTGCGCTACCAGGCTGCGCTACACCCCGACTCAAGAGAAACACATTGTAACTGTTTATTTAGTTTTTGCCAACACCTGAATCCAACCAATTCAGAATGGCTTCCAATTCGGTACGGACTTCCTGAGCGGTAATCGGGCGCTCCATTTCTCCGCCCGCACCCAAGCGCTGACGCGCACCCTGAATGGTGAAACCGTCATCGTAAAGCAAGCCGCGAATACGCCGCACCAGCAATACCTCGTGGTGCTGGTAATAGCGACGGTTGCCACGACGCTTGACCAGGCGCAACTGGGAGAATTCCTGCTCCCAGTAACGCAGCACATGCGGCTTCACCCCGGTCAGTTCGCTCACTTCGCTAATGGTGAAGTAGCGCTTGGACGGGATTGCCGGCAAATCAGCCTTGCTTGTTAGCATGGTATTGCTCAACCATTCCTTTGAGTTTCTGACTGGCGTGGAAGGTCACCACGCGGCGTGCCGTGATGGGAATCTCTTCCCCGGTCTTGGGATTGCGGCCCGGACGTTGCGGCTTGTCACGCAGCTGGAAATTGCCAAATCCGGACAGCTTTACCGAATCGCCAGCTTCCAGTGCGATACGGATTTCCTCGAAAAACGTTTCAACCATGTCCTTGGCTTCACGCTTGTTCAGACCTACCTGGTCAAACAACAGGTCGGCCAACTCAGCCTTGGTCAAAGTCATGACTACCCCTTAACTTCTTGAATGCAAATATGGAAGGCGGACATTATGCCACGCCTTCCGGCAATAATGGCTTACAGGCGCAACTGGGCTGCATGCGCGCTTGCAACAGCATCCAGCAGCGCCTGGATGGCTGGCTCGACATCTTCGTCGGTCAGGGTGCGGGCATCATCCTGCAACACCACACGGAAAGCCAGGCTCTTCTTGCCCTCTTCCACACCCTTGCCACGATAGACATCAAACAAGGCAACTTCCTTCACCAGCACGGATGCATGCTGACGGAAGGTGTCCAGCATAGCAGCAACCGTTACCTGCTCGTCAACCACCAGCGCCAGATCGCGGCGTACCGGCTGCAATTTGCTGACCGGCTGGGCCTTGATGGCGTTGCGCTGTTCGACAGCGGCCAAGTCCAGCTCAAACAGCACCGGTGGCGTTGGCAGGCCATACTGCTGCGCCCACTTGGGATGCAGCTCGCCCATCACGCCAATCACCTTGCCATTCAGGCTGATTTCAGCACAACGGCCAGGATGGAAGGCCGGGTGAGCGGCTTTGGCAAAGCTGGCTTGGGCTGGCAGCAGCAGGGCTTCCACATCGGCTTTCACATCGTAAAAATCGATGCGCTCGGCCTTCGCACCCCATTGCTCGGCAACACGCGGCCCCCATGCCAAACCGGCCACTTTTTCCGGCTGGGTGGTTTCGTCGGCCTTGCCGGCAGCATTCTTGCCAAATACGCGGGCGACTTCAAACACCCGCACGCGCGGCTGTTTGCGGTTGAGGTTGCCTTGCAGCACATTGACCAGACCACCAATCAGCGACGAGCGCATCACGCTCATTTGCGAGGCAATCGGGTTGATCAGGCGTACCGGGTCGGCATTACCGGCAAAGTCACGCTCCCAGGCTTCCTCGACAAAGGCGTAACTGACCACTTCCTGATAGTCACGGCCAGCCAGGAAATGGCGGATGTCTTCACGCGGGCGACGCTCTTCCGGCAGCGCCAGCATGCGCAAGCGAGCAGCCGGTGCTTCGTAGGGAATGGCATCGTAACCATGTACGCGGGCCACTTCTTCGATCAGGTCTTCTTCGATCTCGATGTCGTAGCGGAAGGAAGGGGCATGCACCAGGAAACCGTCTTCCAGCGTATCGAACACCAGACCCAGACGGGTGAGGATAGTGGCGATCTGCTCGGTCGACAGGGTAATACCCAGCAGGCGTGCTACACGCGCAGTGCGTACTTTCACGCCCTTGCGGACCGGCAGTTCGGCAACTTGCTCGTTGAGCGGGCCGGCTTCGCCACCACAGATGGACAGCACCAGTTCGGTGGCTCGTTCCATGGCGTCGCGTTGCAGCTCGAAATCCACGCCGCGCTCGAAACGGAAGGAAGAGTCGGAACCGAACCCCCAGGCGCGGGCCTTGCCGGCAATGGCTGCCGGGGCAAAGAAGGCACTTTCCAGCATGATGTCAGTGCTGGCGGTGGTGACACCGCTTTCCTCGCCACCCATGATGCCGGCAATGGCCAGCACCTTGGCGTCATCGGCAATCACCAGATTGTCTTCGGCAAGAGTGACGGTTTTCTCGTTCAGGCACAGCAGCTGCTCGCCAGCCTTGGCCATGCGCACGGTGATACCACCGCTCAGCTTGGCCAGATCAAAGGCGTGCATCGGCTGACCTTGTTCCAGTAGCACATAATTGGTGACATCAACGATGGCGGAAATGGAACGCAGGCCGGAACGCTCCAGACGGCGCTTCATCCAGTCCGGGGTCGGCGCAGCGGCGTTGACATTGCGAATCACGCGACCGATATAGCGACCGCAGGCTTGCGGGGCGGCGATGGCAACCGGCACCACATCGTCGATTTGCGGCACAACAGTGCTGATGGCTTGCGGCTGAAGTGCAGCACCGGTCAGGGCAGCCACTTCACGGGCGATACCCTTGATCGACAGGCAGTCAGCACGATTGGGGGTAATTTTCAGCGTGAACAGCTGATCATCCAGACCCAGATAATCGCGGATGTTCTGGCCTACAGGCGCATCAGCCGGCAGCAGCATCAGGCCATCCACATCTTCCGGTACGCCCAGTTCCTTGCCGGAACACAGCATGCCGCCGGATTCCACGCCACGCATCTTGGTGGGCTTGATCTTGAAGTCGCCCGGCAATACCGCGCCTGGCAGCGCGCACGGTACGCGCACACCTACGGCCACGTTCGGGGCACCACAGACAATCTGTACCAGCTCACCGGTACCGACATCCACCTTGGTCACGCGCAGGCGGTCAGCGTTTTCGTGCTTGACGCATTCCTTGACCTCGCCAATCACCACGCCGGTAAACGCTGGTGCCGCAGCGGTGGTTTCTTCCACTTCCAGACCGGCCATGGTCAGCAGGTAGGACAGTTCCTCGCTGGAAAGGGAAGGATTAACCCAGTTTCTCAGCCATTGTTCGGAGAATTGCATTGTTTATCCCTGCCTGCGCTTAATTGAACTGTTTGAGGAAGTTGAGATCGTTCTCAAAGAACAGTCGCAGGTCATTCACGCCGTAACGCAGCATGGCGAAACGGTCCAGACCGATGCCAAAGGCAAAACCGCTGTACTTTTCCGGATCGATATTCACATTGCGCAGCACATTGGGGTGGACCATGCCGCAGCCCCCCACTTCCAGCCAGCCACGCTCGCCCAGCACGTCGATTTCGGCGGACGGCTCGGTGAAGGGGAAGAAGGACGGACGGAAGCGCACTTGCAGATCATCACGCTCGAAGAAGCGGCGCAGGAAATCAGTCACCACGGCTTTGAGGTCAGCAAAGGACACGCCCTCTTCCACCCACAGGCCTTCCATCTGGTGGAACATCGGGGAGTGAGTGGCATCGGAGTCCACGCGGTATACCCGACCAGGAGCCACGATCTTGATCGGCGGCTCGTTGTTCAGCATGTAACGCACCTGGATCGGGCTGGTATGGGTACGCAGCACATCACCACCTTCTACATAGAAGGTATCGGCCATGGCGCGGGCCGGGTGGTTTTCCGGAATGTTCAGGGCCTGGAAGTTGTGGAAATCGGTTTCGATTTCCGGACCGTCCGCCACCTGGAAACCCATGGAACGGAACAGGGTGGCAATACGCTCCAGTGTCAGCGCCACCGGATGCAGGCCACCAGTGGACAAGCCACGGCCTGGCAGGGTTACATCCAGCGACTCGGCCGCCAGCTGGGCTTCCAGTTTCTGCGCATTGATCAGGTCACGGCGGGCATTGTGGGCGGTCTCGAAAGCCTGCTTGGCCACATTGATGGTGGCACCGGCAGCCTTGCGCTCCTCGGGAGGAAGCTTGCCCAATTGTTTGAGGAGTTCGGTCAGCTCGCCGCTCTTGCCGAGATAGCGCGCCTTGACCTGCTCCAGTTCGATGAGGTCGGACACTGCCTCGACGGCAGCCAGACCAGCTTGGAGAATCGCGTCAACGTTAGTCATTGGGTCTCACACCGTATGCGTCTTTCCGGCCTGTCGGCCGGCGATGTGGCAACCGTTGCATGACATCAGCGGCACCCTGCACCAACCGGCAGACCGGAACAAAAAGGCTGACCACACTCATGGCAGTCTGGTCAACGCTCTTGCAACATCTTTACTACAGGCAAATGAAAAAAAAGGGAGGCATCAGCCTCCCCTTTTACAGTCTTGCTATCAAGCGAGGCTAGCTTTCGCCTTTTCAACGATCTGAGCAAAGGCAGCCTTGTCGAACACGGCCAGGTCGGCCAGGACCTTACGGTCGATTTCGATGGCAGCTTTTTTCAGGCCGTTCATGAATTTGCTGTACGGCAGACCGTTTTCACGCGCAGCGGCGTTGATACGGGCAATCCACAGCTGACGGAACTGACGCTTTTTCTGACGACGGTCGCGGTAGGCATATTGACCGGCTTTCATCACCGCCTGTTTGGCGATGCGATAGACGTTCTTGCGACGGCCGCGATAGCCTTTCGCCAGGGCAAGGATTTTCTTGTGACGAGCACGTGCGGTTACACCGCGTTTAACGCGTGGCATTATTCAGTCTCCTTATGCGTAGGGCATCATGGCGCGAACAGAAGCCATGTTGGTGGCGTGTACCATGGTGGTACCGCGCAACTGGCGCTTGTTCTTGGTGGTTTTCTTGGTCAGGATGTGACGCTTGAACGCATAAGAGCGCTTTACACCGCCATTGCCCAGCACGTTGAGACGCTTTTTCGCGCTCGACTTGGTCTTCATTTTCGGCATGGAAAACTCCTGCAGAATTTCTGAGTTAGATTAGACACAGGGTGACCCGAAGGTACTTGAAACCGCTGCGTCACGCTTTTGCGCAGGGCGTTACCGCCCTACAAAATCAACACGGCAGGGTAGACCCTGCCGTATCGAGGAGAAGATTATACCCGATTATTTCTTTTTCGGGGCAATCATCATCACCATTTGACGACCTTCCAGCTTGGGAAACTGCTCGACTGTCGCAATTTCCGCCAAATCGGCTTCAACGCGCTTGAGCAGCGCCAGGCCGATATCCTGGTGAGCCATTTCACGACCACGGAAACGCAGGGTGATCTTGGCCTTGTCGCCATCATTAAGGAAACGGATCAGGTTACGCAGCTTGACGTTGTAATCGCCATCGTCAGTGCCCGGACGGAACTTGATTTCCTTGATCTGGACCTGCTTTTGCTTGAGCTTGGCTTCGTGACGCTTCTTCGACTGTTCGTACTTGAACTTGCCGTAGTCCATCAGTTTGCAGACCGGAGGCTGAGCAGTCGGGGAAATTTCCACCAGATCCACATCATTTTCCTCGGCCAGTGCCATTGCTTCACGCAGACTGACAACACCAATCTGCTCACCTTCCATGCCTACCAGACGAATCTCGCGAGCGGTAATCTCGCCGTTGATCCGTGCTTCGCGTTCCTGAGCTATAGCCAAATCTCCTATTAATCTATCAAATGCCTGCCGTTGCCGGATCAGGCCTCGGGCATCTCAGCCTTGAGGCGGGCAATGAATGCATCCAGCGTGAGCTGACCCAGGTCTTCACCACGGGCGCGCACGGCAACCAGTTCGCCTGCTTTTTCCTTGTCGCCCACGATAATCTGGTACGGCAGCTTTTGCAGACTGTGCTCGCGGATTTTATAGCCGATCTTCTCGTTTCTCAAGTCAAGATCGACGCGGAAGCCTTGTTTCTTCAATGCTTCAGCGATTTGTGCAGCATAATCCGCCTGCGCTTCGGTGATATTCATCACCACCATCTGCACCGGGGACAGCCACAGCGGGAAGGCGCCTGCGTGGTTTTCGATCAGAATACCCAGGAAGCGCTCCAGCGAACCCAGTGCCGCACGGTGCAACATCACCGGACGTTTGCGGCTGTTGTCATCAGCCACATATTCAGCGCCCAGACTTTCCGGCAGCATGAAGTCCAGCTGCAGGGTACCACATTGCCAGGAGCGACCCAGCGCATCCTTGACGTGGTATTCGATCTTCGGCCCGTAGAAGGCACCCTCGCCCGGCAACTCTTCCCAGGCCACGCCACAAGCTTGCAGCGCTTCGCGCATGCCCTGCTCGGCCTTGTCCCAGGTTTCTTCCGCACCCAGGCGCTTTTCTGGACGCAGCGCCAGCTTGATCGACACCTTGTCGAAACCAAAGCGCTCGTAAACCTCCATCACCAGCTGGTGAAACGCCTTGGCTTCCTGGTTGATCTGGTCTTCGGTGCAGAAAATATGGCCATCATCCTGCACGAATCCACGCACGCGCATGATGCCGTGCAGTGCACCGCCCGGCTCGTTACGGTGACAGGAACCAAACTCGGCATAGCGCAGCGGCAGGTCACGATAGGAACGCAGGCCGCTGTTGAAAATCTGGATATGGCCCGGACAGTTCATCGGCTTGACGGCGTAGTCGCGCTTTTCCGACTCGGTAATGAACATGTTTTCCTTGTAGTTCTGCCAGTGACCCGACTTCTTCCACAATTCCACATCCATCATCATCGGCGTGCGGACTTCCTGATAGCCCTCTTTCACCAGCTTGCCGCGCATGTATTGCTCGACGTTCTGCCACAGCTGCCAGCCCTTGGGATGCCAGAACACCATGCCCGGTGCCTCGTCCTGCAAGTGGAACAGGTCCAGCTGCACACCCAGCTTGCGGTGGTCGCGCTTTTCCGCCTCTTCCAGCATGTACAGGTAGGCTTCCAGGTCTTCCTTCTTGGCCCAGGCCGTACCGTAGATACGCTGCAGCATTTCGTTCTTGCTGTCACCGCGCCAGTAAGCACCGGCTACCTTCATCAGCTTGAACACCTTCAGCTTGCCGGTGGACGGCACGTGCGGGCCACGACACAGGTCGGTGAACTCGCCTTCGCGGTACAGGCTCAGCACCTCACCCTGCGGAATGGATTCGATGATCTCGGCCTTGTAGGCTTCGCCAATGCTCTTGAAGTAAGCAATGGCCTCATCACGCGGCAGTTCGTAGCGCTCAACCGGAATATCCTTCTTGGCCAGTTCGCTCATCTTCTTTTCGATGGCCGTCAGGTCTTCCGGGGTAAACGGGCGCTTGTAGGCAAAGTCGTAGTAGAAACCGTTTTCGATTTCCGGCCCGATGGTGACTTGCGCCTCCGGGAACAGCTCCTTCACCGCATAAGCCAGCAAGTGGGCGGTGGAGTGGCGGATGATGCCAAGGCCATCGGCATCCTTGTCGGTCACGATGGCCAGATCGGCATCGCGATCGATGCTGTACGAGGTATCCACCAGCACGCCATCGACGCGACCTGCCAGCGCAGCACGCGCCAGACCGGTACCGATGGACGCAGCAACTTCATGAACCGTTACCGGCTTGTCGAAGGATCGAACCGAGCCGTCAGGCAGGCGAATGTCAGGCATGTCAACTCCAAACAGGGCGTAATATCGTTACGAAGGGTAAAAAAAAAGAGCGGCCTGAGCCGCTCTTTTTTTGCATGGTACAACCCGCAAGGCTCAGCTAGCGTGAGAATGTCGGGTTGTGGTAGTTCGCCAGTTTTTCACCTGGGATAACTCCATGCTGTGTATTGGTAGGCACGATTGGACTCGAACCAACGACCCCCACCATGTCAAGGTGGTGCTCTAACCAGCTGAGCTACGTGCCTGTCGTCGAGTTGGCAATACTAAAGGCCTGGCCGCGAAAATGCAAGCCCCTGACCGCACGAATCCGCAAGACCGGCTACTGCAAAGGCCGCCCGGCCATAAGCACCCGGCCAGCCTCCGCTGCCACGTCCATTGACACCTCTGCGGGGATTTTCCCTGCTTAAGCAACAGGGCCCTCCGCTTGCTGTATACTAGCGCGCTGATTTTGCATAACAAATACACCCCATGCTGAAGTTTACCGTACACAAGACATCTGGCGGCGCGCGGCGCGGCACACTGGAACTCAACCACGGCACAGTGGAAACCCCGGTTTTCCAGCCCGTGGGCACCTATGGCTCGGTCAAGGCCATGAGCCCGGTGGAGCTGAACGACATCGGCGCGCAGATCATTCTGGGCAATACCTTCCACCTGTGGCTGCGTCCGGGTCTGGAGGTGATCGAGCAGTTTGGCGGCCTGCACGAATTCATCGGCTGGGACAAACCCATTCTGACCGACTCGGGCGGCTTTCAGGTATTCAGCCTGGCCGACATGCGCAAGCTGACCGAGGAAGGCTGCACCTTCCAGAGCCCGATCAACGGCAACAAGCTGTTTTTGAGCCCGGAAATCTCGATGAAAATCCAGACCGTGCTCAATTCGGACATCGTGATGCAGCTGGATGAATGCACGCCGGGCCAGGTGGATCATGCCACCGCGCAGAAATCGCTACAGATGAGCTTGCGCTGGGCTGAGCGCTCGCGCCGTGCGTTTGACGACCTGAAAAATCCCAATGCCCTGTTCGGCATCGTGCAGGGCAATCTGTATACCGACTTGCGTCAGGAGTCGCTGGAAGGCCTGCTGCAGGTAGGCTTTGATGGTTACGCCATCGGCGGGCTGTCGGTGGGCGAACCCAAGCCGGAAATGTACCGCATGCTGAACGAGCTGAACGGCATGCTGCCGGCCGACAAGCCGCACTACCTGATGGGCGTGGGCACACCGGAGGACCTGGTGCACGGCGTGGCCAACGGCATCGACATGTTCGACTGCGTGATGCCCACCCGCAATGCGCGCAACGGCTGGATCTTCACCCAGTACGGCGATGTGAAGATCAAGAACGCGCGCTACAAGGATGACAAGAAGCCGCTGGACGAAGAATGCGGCTGCTACGCCTGCCGCAATTTCAGCCGCGCCTATCTGCACCACCTGCACCGCGTGGGTGAAATCCTGGGTGCCCGCCTGAACACCATCCACAATCTTTACTACTACCAGGAACTGATGCGTGAAATGCGCAAGGCGATCGAAGAAGACCGCTTTGAGGATTTCCGCCTGGAATTCGCTGCCAAACGTGCGCGCGGCGTCGCCTGACAAGGGGAACCGCCCCTGTCACGAACAGGTCAGACATGCCCGACGGTTGGAAAAACCCACATAGCGTGGCTACAATGGCCGGTTTGTATCAACAACACCTAAATAACAAGGGAGCAAACAATGCCCTTCATCGATAAAGCTTTCGCCGCCGGTGCCGCACCGGCCGGTTTCGACATCATGTCTTTCCTGCCCATGATCGTCATTTTCGTTCTGTTCTGGTTCCTGATGGTTCGTCCGCAGCAGAAGAAAATGAAAGAGCACCAGAAGATGTTGTCGGAAATCCAGAAGGGTGACGAAGTCATTACCCAGGGTGGTGTTCTGGGCCGCGTGGTAAAAGCCGGCGAACAGTTCCTGACCCTGGAGATCGCCAATGGCGTGGAAATCAATGTGCAGCGCCCGGCCGTTACCGGCAAGGTGGAAAAGGGCACGCTGAAGTCCCTGTAATTCCCCAGGACGGCCGTCAGCCCGGTAATAACGGGTGACGGCCAGTTTCGTTTCCTACCTCCGATATCACTCATGAACCGCTATCCTCTCTGGAAATACCTCGTCATTGCGGTAGCCCTGATCATTGCCACGATCTACACGCTGCCCAACTTCTACGGCGAGACTCCTGCGGTACAGGTCTCCAGCACCCGCCAGTCCATTCCGGTGGACACCGCCCTGATGGGCCGCGTGGAAGAGGCTCTGAAAGCCCAGAACATCAGCCCGGATGGTCTTTATCTGGACGGCAGCAGCCTGAAGATCCGCTTCAAGGACGCCGACACCCAGATCAAGGCGCGGGACGCCATCCAGCGTGCGCTGGGTGACAGCTACATCATTGCGCTGAACCTGCTGCCGGCATCGCCACAGTGGCTGGCCGACCTGAAGGCCTACCCCATGTTCCTGGGCCTGGACTTGCGCGGTGGCGTGCACTTCCTGCTGCAGGTTGACATGCAGGCTGCCATCGACAAGACCATGGAACGCTACGCTGGCGACATCCGCCGCGAGCTGAAGAACAAGCAAGTGCGCTACGGCACCATCAAGCGCAATGGCAATGTGTTGGAAGTGCAGCTGCGTGATGCCGACACCCTGAAGGCCGCGCAGGCTGTGGTAAGCCGCACCCTGCCCACCCTGGTGCTGAACAGCGACGATGCCAATTACAAGCTGACCGCCACGCTGAAGCCGGAAGAAGTCACCAAGATCCAGAGCGATGCAGTCAAGCAGAACATCTCCACCCTGCACAACCGGGTGAACGAACTGGGCACGTCCGAGCCCATCATCCAGCAGGCCGGCCCCAACCGCATCGTGGTGGAACTGCCGGGTATTCAGGATACCGCCCGTGCCAAGGACATCATCGGCCGTACTGCCACGCTGGAAGTACGCATGGTGGAAGACGACCAGGGCAAGGTCAGCGATGCACTGGCCGGCAATATTCCGGCTGGCTACGACCTGCTGGACGAGGCCACCTCGCATGGTGACAGCAAGATTCTGGTGAAGAAGGACGTGGAACTGACCGGCGACAACATCAACGATGCGCAAGCGGGCTTTGATGAAAACGGTGCTCCGGCAGTACACATCAATCTGGACTCCACCGGCGCTTCCATCTTCCGTCAGGTAACGGCGGAAAACATCGGCAAGCGCATGGCGATGATCCTGGTGGAAAAAGGCCGTGCCGAAGTGGTGACTGCACCGGTCATCCGCTCGGAAATCGGCGGTGGCCGCGTGCAGATCTCCGGCAGCATGAACCCGGCAGAAGCCAATGACACCGCCCTGTTGCTGCGCGCCGGTTCGCTGGCCGCGCCGATGAACATCATCGAAGAGCGTACCGTCGGCCCGAGCCTGGGCAAGGAAAACATCGAGAAGGGCTTCCACTCCACTCTGTGGGGCTTTGCTGCCATCGCGGTGTTCATGGTGATCTACTACGGCGTGTTTGGCGTGTTCTCCGCCATCTCGCTGGCGGTCAACGTGTTCCTGCTGCTGGCCATCCTGTCCATCCTGCAGGCCACGCTCACCCTGCCCGGCATTGCCGCCATTGCGCTGGCGCTGGGTATGGCGATTGATGCCAACGTGCTGATCAACGAGCGTATCCGTGAAGAGCTGCGCAACGGCGTACCACCTCACTCGGCCATCCAGGCCGGTTATGGCCACGCCTGGGCAACCATTCTGGACTCCAACGTCACCACGCTGATTGCCGGTCTGGCCCTGCTGATTTTCGGTACTGGCCCGGTGCGTGGTTTTGCCGTGGTGCACTGCATCGGCATTATGACTTCCATGTTCTCCGCCGTACTGGTATCGCGCGGTCTGGTGAACCTGTGGTACGGCCGCCGTCGCAAACTGACCTCGCTGGCCATTGGCCAGGTGTGGAAACCTGAGAAATAAGGACGGGACAGATAATGGAGCTTTTCCGCATCAAACGGGACATCCCGTTCATGAGCTACGGCAGGTTGACCACGACAATTTCGCTGGTCACCTTCATTCTTGCCGTGTTCTTTCTGGCGACCCGCGGGCTCAACTACAGTGTTGAATTCACCGGTGGTACCGTGCTGGAAGTGCAGTACCAGCAGTCGGCCGACCTGAACCTGATCCGCGATACCGTGGACAGCCTCAAGCTGGGCGAAGCCACCGTGCAAAGCCTGGGCAGCAGTAGCGACGTGATGATTCGCCTGCCGAACAAGCCGGGCACCACATCTGCCCAGCTGTCGGAAAAGGTGATGGGCCTGCTGAAAGCCAAGGACGGCACCGTACAGCTGCGCAAGGTGGACTTTGTCGGCCCGAGCGTGGGTGAGGAGCTGGTTTCCCACGGCCTGACCGCTGCCATTCTGGTGTGTCTGGGCATCATGGCTTACCTGGCCCTGCGCTTTGAATGGCGCTTTGCCGTGTCGGCCATCATCGCCAACATGCACGACGTGGTGATCATCCTTGGCTGCTTTGCCTTCTTCCGCTGGGAATTCTCGCTGACCGTACTGGCCGGCGTACTGGCGGTGCTGGGTTACTCGGTGAACGAATCGGTGGTGGTGTTCGACCGTATCCGTGAAAACTTCCGCAAGCCTGGCCTGCGCGGCAAGACCACCGCCAGCATCATCGACAATGCCATTACCGCCACCATGAGCCGTACCATCATCACCCACTTTTCTACCGAGATGATGGTGGTGTCCATGCTGGTATTCGGCGGCCCGGCACTGCACGGCTTTGCCATGGCACTGACCATCGGCATCGTGTTCGGCATTTACTCGTCGGTACTGGTGGCCAGCCCAATCGCGCTGTGGCTGGGTGTCAGCCGCGAGCACATGATCAAGCCGACCAAACCGAAAGAAGAAGCGGTGGTCTGAGCCTGACCCTGCATCTGCTGTCATGACTGGCCGGCTTGTCCGGCCAGTTTTTCATCCCCCACAGAACAAACCGGTGTCCCATGGAAGCCATCACTTTTCTGCTCGACTTCATCCTGCACATCGACGTCCATCTGGCCCAGCTGGTGGCCCAGTACGGCGTATGGATCTACGCCATCCTGTTCCTGATCATCTTTTGCGAAACCGGCCTGGTGGTGACGCCCTTCCTGCCGGGTGACTCGCTGTTGTTTGTCGCCGGTGCGCTGGCCGCCATGGGCAAGATGGACGTTCACATGCTGGTGCTGCTGCTGACCGTGGCCGGCATCCTGGGCAATACCGTCAACTACACCATCGGCAAACTGCTGGGCGCACGGCTGCTGCAACGCTTTCCGCGCCTGATCAAGCCGGAATACCTGGCCAAGACGCACGCCTTTTACGATCGTCACGGCGGCAAGACCATCATCTTCACCCGCTTCGTGCCCATCATCCGCACCTTCGCGCCGTTTGTGGCCGGCATCGGCAGCATGGGCTACCGCCAGTTCACCGTGTACAACGTGGCCGGTGCGGTATTGTGGGTGGCCGGTTTCTGCTACGCCGGTTACTTCTTTGGCAACCTGCCCTTCGTGCGCAAGAACCTGGAACTGCTGATCTTCGGCATCATTTTTGTGTCCTTCCTGCCCGCCATCATCGAGTTCTGGCGGCACAAGCGCGCCGCACAGCGCCAGTAAGCCTTATCCGCTCCCGCCCGCTGCGGCGGGAGTATTGCCCTACCCTTCCTGCCAGTCCGGCATTATCATCGACGGCCTATGAAACGCATTCACAAGCTCCCTGATCACCTGGTCAACCAGATTGCCGCTGGCGAAGTGGTGGAACGCCCCGCCTCTGCCCTGAAGGAAATGCTGGAAAACAGCCTGGATGCCGGTGCCAGCAAGATCACCGTCGACCTGGCCCAGGGCGGCATCAAGCTGATCCGCGTCACCGACAATGGCGGCGGCATTGCAGCCGATGATTTGCCGCTGGCGCTGGACCGCCACGCCACCAGCAAGATTGCCTCGCTGGATGACCTGGAACAGGTGGGCACACTGGGTTTTCGCGGTGAGGGCTTGGCCAGCGTGGCTTCCGTCTCGCGCCTCACCCTCACCAGCCGTCCCGCCGACAGTGCACACGCCCACCAGATCATCGCCATCGACGGCGCACTGCATCCGGTGGAGCCCGCCGCGCACGCACCCGGCACCAGCGTGGAAGTGGTGGACCTGTACTTCAACACCCCCGCGCGGCGCAAATTCCTCAAGAGTGAAAACACCGAATACGCCCACTGCGAGGCCACCTTCGAGCGCATTGCGCTGGCGCATCCGCAGGTGGAGTTCATGCTGCGCCACAATGGCAAGGTGATCTGGCGCTTGCCGGCGCAAGACATGCAGGCACGGGTGGCGGCACTGCTGGGCAAGGACTTCATTGCCGAAGCCATCACGGTGGAAACCGCAGCGGGCAGCATGACGCTGAACGGCTTTGTCGGCTCGCCCACCTACTCCAAGGCCAGCCGCGACGCACAGTATTTTTATGTGAATGGCCGCTTTGTGCGTGACAAGACCGCCCAGCACGCGCTGCGTCAGGCCTACCGCGATGTGCTGCATCACGAGCGCCACCCGGTGTATGCGCTGTTCCTGTCGATGGATCCGGCCGGCGTGGACGTTAATGTCCACCCCACCAAGATCGAGGTGCGCTTTCGCGAAAGCCAGGCCATCCACCAGTTTCTGTTTCACAGCATCAACAAGGCACTGGCTGCCACCGCCGCCGGTAGCAGCAGCCCGGTACCGGCACAGGGCGACATCAACACCAGCGCCAATACTGCAGAACCACAAGCAGCACTGTTTCCGCCGCGCAGCCCGGCACCGCTATCTACCGGCAGCAGCCACACCCCGGCACGGCCGTTCAGCTATCAGCAACAGAGCATGCCGCTGCATGTGGCGCGCGAAGCCATTGGCACCTACGACAAGATGTTTGGCGGGCTGCGCGAAGAAGAAAGCCGCCGCCTGGCCGAGGAAGCAGCAGTACCAGCCAGCCCCCTGCCCGCCATGTTGTCGCCAAGCCAGTTGCAAGCCCTGCCGCAAGCCAGCGAAGGCATTCCGCCGCTGGGTTTTGCGCTGGCCCAGCTGCATGGCGTGTATATCCTGAGCCAGTGCGAGGACGGGCTGATCGTGGTGGACATGCATGCCGCTCACGAGCGCATTGTCTACGAACGGCTGAAAACCGCACTGGAGGCCGACACCATTCCGATGCAGCCCTTGCTGCTGCCGGTGTCGTTTGCCGCCGACCGCATGGAAGTAGCCACCGTGCACGAGCATGGCGAGCAGATGAAGCAACTTGGCGTGGAACTGGCACCGCTGTCCCCCACCCAGATTGCCGTACGCGGTGTGCCGGTGTGGCTGCAGGACGGCAATCCGGTGGATCTGGCACGCGCCGTGCTGAAGGATGTGCGCGAATTCGGCCTCAGCCAGGTACTGACCGAGCGCCGTAACGAGCTGCTGGCCACCATGGCCTGCCACGGCGCGGTACGCGCCAACCGCCAGTTGACGCTGACCGAGATGAACGCCTTGCTGCGCGACATGGAAAGCACCGAACGCTCCAACCAGTGCAATCATGGCCGCCCCACCTGGTCGCGCCTGAGCATGAAAGACCTGGACAATCTGTTCATGCGCGGGCGCTGAACCACACCGGACCACAAGACAGAACACCTATGGCCAAACTGTTTTTCCGCTACGCCGCCATGAACAGCGGCAAGAGCACCCAGTTGCTGCAGATCGCCAACAACTACGAAACCATGGGCAAGCAGGTTGCCCTGTATACCGCCGCCATTGACGACCGCTTTGGCGTGGGCATGATTTCCTCCCGGCTGGGCATCCAGCGTCAGGCACACACCTTTGCCGGTGATACCGACTTTTTGTCACTGGATTGGGCCGGCATCAGCTGCATCCTGCTGGACGAAGCCCAGTTCCTGACGCCGGATCAGGTCTGCCAGCTGCACCGGCTGGCCCACACCCGCAATATCCCGGTGATCTGCTTTGGCCTGCGGGTGGATTTTCAGGGCCACCCCTTTGCCGGATCCACCTGGCTGCTGACCCGCGCCGAAGAGATTGAAGAAATCAAGACCATCTGCGCCTGCGGCAAGAAAGCCACCATGCATATCCGCATCAATGCCGATGGCAGCCGCGTGGTGCAAGGCCCGCAAGTGGAGATAGGCGGCGAGGCGCGCTATCGTGCCGTGTGCGGCCGCTGCTTCCATCAGGGCTGACCCGCCGGCCCTTGCGCCGCCCGGCAGCCTTGCCCCAGACTGCCAACCTCCGCCTCGTTCAACCATGACGCTACCGCCATGCATACATTCTTCTGGCACGACTATGAAACCTTCGGCGCCGTGCCGCGCCAGGACCGCCCCTCGCAATTTGCCGGGGTACGTACCGATGCCGAGCTGAACGAAATCGGCGAACCCGTAATGCTGTACTGCCAGCCCGCGCCAGACTACCTGCCCGCGCCGGAAGCCTGCCTGCTCACCGGCATCACCCCGCAGCACTGCCTGCAACACGGGGTGGCCGAGCATGAGTTCGCCGCGGTGATCGAACGCGAACTGGCCGCCCCCGGCACCATCGGCGTGGGCTACAACACGCTGCGCTTTGACGATGAAGTCAGCCGCTTTCTGTTCTGGCGCAACCTGATCGACCCCTATGCCCGCGAATGGCAAAACCAGTGCAGCCGCTGGGACATTCTGGACCTGGTGCGCGCCACCTATGCGCTGCGGCCAGAAGGCATTGCATGGCCACAACACGAAGACGGCCGCCCCAGTTTCAAGCTGGAACACCTGTCCGCCGCCAACGGCCTGCTGCACGAAGCCGCCCATGACGCGCTGTCGGATGTACGCGCCACCATTGCACTGGCGCGGCTGATCAGGCAAAAGCAGCCCAAGCTGTTCGACTATTACCTCAGCCTGCGCAAAAAAGACGCGGTGAAGGCACAACTGAACCTGCACAAGCCGCAGCCGCTGCTGCACATCTCCGGCATGTACGGTGCCGAGCGCGGCAATCTGGCCATTGTCTGGCCGCTGGCCCAGCACCCCACCAACAGCAATGAAGTGATTGTATGGGACCTGGCCTTCGACCCGGCCATGCTGCGCGGCCTGAGTGCCGACGACATCCGCCAGCGCATCTACACCCGTACCGAAGAGCTGCCGGAGGGCATGACCCGGCTGCCGCTCAAGACCATCCACATCAACAAATCGCCCTTTGTCGTGGCCAACCTCAAGGTACTGGGCGCAGACCGGGCAGCGCACTGGGGCGTGGACATGGTGCAGATACAACAGCACGCCGCCAGCGCCGCCGCCCTGCCCGACCTCAGCCACACCTGGCGGCAGGTCTATCGCCGCGAAGCGGGCGAGCCGCGCGATGTGGACGAAAACCTGTACGGCGGCTTTGTCAGCAATAACGACCGCAAGGTGCTGAACAAGCTGCGACTGAAATCCGCCTCCCAACTGACTGGCGAGATGGCCTTTTTCGAAGACGCCCAACTGGGTGAATTGCTGTTCCGCTACCGCGCACGCAACTTCCCCACCAGCCTGTCAGATGAAGAAAGCCAGCGCTGGCGCGACTGGTGCCAGCACAAGCTGCAGGATGGTGTGGGCGGGCGCAACCTGGCGCAGTTCCAGCAGGAAATGGCAGCCGTACGCGAGCGCGAGCTGACACCGGCCCAGCAGGACATCCTGCAACAGCTGGACAGCTACGCCGCCAGCCTGCTGGCGCCACAGCCGTAAAAGCGGTTCCGGGGCGGATGCAGCTGTGCGACAATCCCGCCCCAGACCCAGCCAGTACAAAGACCACACCATGTCACTCACACCCGACGCCATTCTGTTGATGGGCCCCACCGCTTCCGGCAAGACCGGCCTCGCGCTGGCGCTGGCCCGTCATTTCCCGGTGGAAATCATCAGCGTGGATTCGGCCCTGGTGTACCGCGGCATGGATATCGGCAGCGCCAAACCCACACCAGACGAAATGGCCGTCTGTCCGCACCATCTGATTGACATCATCAGCCCGCTGGAGACCTATTCCGCCGCGCAGTTTCATGCCGATGCCAACCGGCTGATCGTTGAAATCCGTGCGCGTGGCAATATGCCGCTGCTGGTGGGCGGCACCATGCTGTACTACAAGGCGCTGCTGGAAGGCTTGTCTGACCTGCCGCAAGCCGACCCGGCCCTGCGGGCGGAACTGGATGCCGAAGCCGGCCGTATCGGCTGGCCCGCCATGCACGCCAGACTGGCCGTGCTGGACCCGGACACCGCCGCCCGCCTCACCCCCAATGACGCGCAGCGCATTCACCGTGCGCTGGAAATCTGCCTGCTCAGCGGCCAGACCATGTCCAGCCTGATTGCCCGTGGCAAGGAAGCCGCCGCCGACTTTAACTGTCTGCCGCTGGCACTGGTGCCGGAAGAACGCAGCTGGCTGCACCAGCGCATTGCCCAGCGCTTCGACCTGATGCTGCAGCAGGATTTTTTGGGTGAGGTTCGCCGCCTGCGTCAGGACTACCCGACGCTCACGCCCGACCTGCCCTCCATGCGCTGCGTGGGTTATCGCCAGGCGTGGGACTATCTGGACGGGCTATGCAGCGAGGCGGAATTCATCGAACGCGGCGTGGCCGCCACCCGCCAGTTGTGCAAGCGCCAGCTCACATGGATGCGCAGCCTGCCGGTGCTGCCGGTCAGCGCGCAGCGCGCCGACCTGACTGATAGCGTGCTGCAGGCCTGTAGCGATTTCATCACCGGCAAGCCGGTGGCCGATACATTGCGCTACACAGGCAGTTTCTGAGTACCAGACTCACACAAGAAAAAACCCGCCGTAGCGGGTTTTTCTTCTTCAGCCAGTGATGGCTCAGCTGGCAGCCACCAGCTTGATTTCCACTTTCCATGCCGGGTTGGCCAGTTTGGCTTCCACAGTGGCACGCGCCGGTACATTGCCAGCCGGTACCCAGGCGTCCCAGGCAGCATTCATTGCATCGTAGTCGGCCAGGCTTGCCAGGAAAATGGTGACATCCAGAATCTTGCTCTTGTCCGAGCCCAGTTCGGCCAGCAGGGTGTCGATCTGGGCCAGTACATTGGCAGTTTGCGCCTGGGCGTCGGCATCGGTGTTTTCCGGCACCTGACCGGCGAGGAAAATCATGCCGTTGCACACGGCGGCTTCGGCCAGACGGGCGCCCTGCTTGTGACGATAGATGCTCATGCTGCTTCCTTTGCTGCAAGGTGGGAAAGCGCAGATTCTACCGCTAAAGCAGGCGGTACACAGTGCCTCCCCCTGGGCGAACACGGTGCCAGCTGCAAAAAACCGGCGTAAAAACGGCAAGAACGCACCGCTGCAGCGGTGATGACACAGTCGCGGAACTTTTTTGCTGCAATGGCACAAAAAGCTGTCAATCGCGATTGACACCCGCAAACAGCGGGGACTAGAATCCGCGCATCTTTTTAATTCAGGTCTACTGCCTTGGACTGCCCCAGTCATCAACAAACTGTTTTGAGCTGATCCGCCAAGACCTGCGCCGTATTCCCCCGCCGCCGTCTTGTCAGATCAAGATGGTGCGCACCTGCTTCACCCCCTTGTTTCACCCCCGTGCACCCCGCCCTACCAGTTGCCCGTGCAGCATTGCGCTGTCGCTAAGCCGTGCCTTGTCGCCCAGCTTGCGCTTGCAGCCAGATGCCGCATTGCGTTGCTGACTTTGCAGCCTCTGCGCCCGACCCGGCCACAGACGAGAAAGGAGCCGCCATGCCATCCGACAGTGATCGATGTCCTTCTTTGCCCATGAACTTTCACGGGTAATGCCTGATCCGTCTGCATCCGACACCATCAGGCAGCGCCCGAAGCCACTTCAGGAGCCTGATCATGCACTACGCAATGCTGCTGTCCACAGAACAGAACCAGGCCCGGCAACTGCCGGACCACTATGAATTCACCTGCCACGATGAAAGCGTGTGGAGCTGGCTGTACCGCCATCTGCGCATCGCCCTGCACGGCTGCAAGCAGGCCTGAGACTGCCTGCCCGCCGACGTCCGGCAAACAGTGATTGACCGGCATCGCCCGATGCCAAGACCAGTAAAAGGACAAACATGGACCCCTACCCCAGTAGCGCGGTCACACAGAGCAGCATGACGGCGAGCAGTACGATGAGGATGCCCTATCGCCACTGACATCCCCTTCCCCTCCCGCCTCCCCTCTGTGTGACCTCCCCGACCCGGCCCTTGCGCCACGCCGTTTTGCCGTACCGACCTCGCCACGACAAGCCAGCAGGATGCCTGGATATCTCGCGTTTCATGCCTGCCATGAGACCAGACATCCATACCCCCTGAAAGGCAGATCCGAGCCGTCGGACCGCACCAGAATGCTTATGCAGTAACAGTTTCAGGGAGTAACACATGTCCAAACAGGATAACCGCACCGCCGTACTGGATAGCGCCCACATCGGAGACATCCGCGGTGCGCTGGGCACCATCCGTCACAACGACACCGATGCCCGCCATGGCTGGATGGCCAAATTCAAGACCCTGCTGGCCATTCTCGGCCCCGGCCTCATCGTGATGGTGGGAGACAACGATGCCGGTGCCTTCAGCACCTACGCCCAGGCCGGACAAAACTACGGCACCTCGCTGCTGTGGACGCTGGCACTGCTCATTCCCGTCCTGTACGTGAATCAGGAAATGGTGCTGCGCCTGGGGGCCGTCACCGGCGTGGGCCATGCCCGGCTGATCCTGGAACGCTTTGGCAAATTCTGGGGGGCGTTCAGCGCCATCGACCTGTTCCTGCTCAATGCGCTGACCATCGTCACCGAATTCATCGGCATCAGCCTGGGGATGGATTTTCTGGGTGTACCCAAAATTGTCGGCGTGGGCCTGGCTGCGGTATTCATCATGCTGTCGGCCAGTACCGGCGACTTCCGCCGCTTCGAGCGCTTTTCGCTGATTCTGGTGGCCGGCAGCCTGCTGCTGCTTCCCATCCTGGTGATGGTGCACCCGCCCATGACCCAGGTGGCGCATGATTTCCTGGTGCCGCAAATGCCGGCTGGCGGCAAGCTGGCCGACGTGATGCTGCTGATCATCGGCATTGTCGGCACCACCGTGGCACCGTGGCAGCTGTTCTTCCAGCAAAGCTATCTGATCGACAAGCGCATTACCCCGCGTTTCATCTCCTATGAGCGTGCCGATCTGTGGCTGGGCATTGCACTGGTGGTGATTGGTGCGGTGGCCATGATTGCCTTCACCGCCCAGGTGTTCATGGGTCATCCGGAGTTCGGCAACTTCCAGGATGCCGGCGCGGTCGCCCATGGCCTGGCCAAATACTATGGCCGCCTGCCCGGCACGCTGTTTGCCATCGCCCTGATTGACGCCAGCATCATCGGCGCCATGGCGGTATCGCTGTCCACCGCTTATGCGCTGGGCGATGTACTGAGCCTGAAACACTCGCTGCACCGCAAGCCGGGTGACGCCAAGGGTTTCTATGCCATGTATTGCGGCCTGATCGTGCTGGCTGCCGCACTGGTGCTGATTCCGGGCGTGCCGCTGGGCCTGCTGACCAATGCCGTGCAAACCCTGGCCGGCGTGCTGCTGCCCAGCGCCACGGTCTTCCTGCTGTTGCTGTGCAATGACAAGGATGTACTGGGCCCGTGGGTGAACGGTCGCTTCTTCAATGTGCTGTCGGCCATCATCGTGGCGGTACTGGTGCTGCTGTCCATCATCCTGACTGCGGCGGTGGTCTTCCCCGACATGTCGGGCGAAACCATCAGCAATATCCTGATTGGTGGCAGCGTGGTCGGCCTGATCATCGCCATCGTGGTGAACGTGCTGCATGCCCGCGAAGAAATGGAAAAGAGCCAGGTTCCGCATCACAAGGCACGCAAGGTGGATTTGCATCACATGCATACCTGGCGCATGCCGGCGCTGGACCAGTTGCCCCCGCTGGTGCTGTCACAGCGTAACAAGCTGTGGATGGCCGTGCTGCGTGGTTATCTGGTCGTGGCCATGGGCATGGTGATCTACAAGGTTGTCGCCTCCATGCTGTAACACCCTGGCAGGACGCCATGGTCCTGCCCTCGCCTCGCATGACAGCTGGCGGTTTCGTCAGATTGCAATCGCCAGCTGTTACACATACGCCTGCACCAGACCATAACAACAGGAGGCTGCATGCACTTCGAATTTTCTGTCTTTACCCATTCCTTTATCGCGCTGGTTACTGCCTTTTTGCTGGGCTCGGCCATCGGTTACGAGCGCCAGGTGCGCCAGCGTACTGCCGGCCTGCGCACCAATGCACTGGTTGCCGTGGGCGCAGCTGCTTTTGTTGATCTGGCCATGCGGCTGGGCGGCAATGAAGGCGCCACTCACGTGGTGGCCTATGTGGTATCCGGCGTCGGTTTTCTGGGTGCCGGCACCATCATGAAGGAAGGCCTGAATGTACGCGGGCTGAATACTGCCGCCACCTTGTGGGGTTCGGCCGCTGCCGGTGCCTGCGCCGGAGCAGGCTTGCTGGATGCGGCATTACTGGATGCCATCTTCGTGCTGGCCGCCAACACTCTGCTGCGTCCGGTAGTGAACTCGATCAACCGTACACCGCTGGATGATGAGCACAGCGAAGTCACCTACCAGCTATGCGTGATCAGCGACGAGGAACAGCAAAAGCTGGCTTTCTCCATGATAGACGCGCTGCTGGAGCGGGCGCAGTACCCGCTGGGCGACGTGAATGTCGAGCCGTTTGGTGATGACGATGTGGAAATTACCGCCACCTTGTTGTCGACCTCGGCCGACTCAGCGGTACTGGAAGGGATTGCCGCCCAACTGACTGCCATGCCTTACATCAAGCAGGCCTACTGGAACCAGAGCATTACCGAATAGCCATCTTGTTTGGCCGTAAAAAAACCCGCCAGGACGGCGGGTTTTTTCTTGCGCCAGACCAAAAGCCTCAGGCCACGGCGGTCGTACGCAAATTCAGGGCAAACCGCTCCAGCGCGGCAATGCCGGATTGCTCGGCCCGCAGGCACCAGTCCTGCAGTTCGTGCAGCAGCTGTTCCCGTGTCAGCGAGGAGCGTTCCCACAGCCGGCACAGCTCCTGACGCATGGTATACACCGTTGTCAGCGTAGGGCTGTGCTGCAGCAACAGTTCCAGTTGCGCCTTGTCACACTCCGGCGTGTCCTTTGCATCCTGCTTCAGCCAGATTTTCATCTTGTGCGACAGATCGTCCATATCAGGCAGGCTGACCTGTTCCAGCTCCTTGCGATACACCTCTTTGAGCTCGCGCGCATAACGTGCGGCAATGGCGTAACGGTTGGAAATGATGGCCTGCAGATGCTCCAGGTCCAGCTGCGGACGGCTGGCATCCTGAGCCAGACGCGGTGCCACGCGGCGTACCTTGGCCAGATGGCAGATTTCCAGCATGCGGATGTACATCCAGCCGATGTCAAACTCGTACCATTTGTACGACAGCTTGGCCGAGGTGCCGAAGGTGTGGTGATTATTGTGCAGCTCTTCACCGCCCACGATGATGCCCCAGGGGAAAATATTGGTGGACGCGTCTTCGTTCTCGAAATTGCGATAGCCCCACCAGTGGCCCAGGCCATTGATGACCCCCGCCGCCCAGAACGGGATCCACACCATCTGCACCGCCCAGATGGACAAGCCGGCCGGGCCGAACAGCAACAGGTCGATGGCCAGCATCAGGAAGATGCCCTTGCCAAAGTGTGGTGTGTACAGCTTGTGCTCGATCCAGTCATCGGGCGTACCGTGACCGAACTTGTCCATGATGGACTGATCCTTGCAGGCGGCGCGGTACAACTCCACGCCTTCCCACAACACTTTCCTGATACCCAGGATCTGCGGACTATGGGGGTCATCCGGGGTTTCGCACTTGGCGTGATGCTTGCGGTGGATGGCGGCCCACTGCTTGGTCACCATGCCGGTGGTCAGCCACAGCCAGAAACGGAAGAAATGGCTGGGCAGCGGATGCAGGTCCAGCGCACGATGCGCCTGATGGCGGTGCAGAAAAATGGTGACCGAGGCAATGGTGATGTGCGTCAGTACCAGGGCAACGACGATATACCCCCACCACGGGAGATCCAGCAAACCGTTAAGCCAAAACATGCGGGCAGACAACCTTGTAAATGGGCAATCCTCCATTTTAACCAATAGACATGGCAGTGTCAGGGTGTTTTCTAAGGTTCGACTTGCGGCGTGCATGGTGTACCATAGGGCCTTATTCCACACACCCTTCAGAAAAACGCTTGTGTTGCCAAAACGACGTCTGATTATTGCGGGAGCCACCCTCGGTGGCCTGTTGGTGTTCAATGGCGCGGCTGCCTTCTGGGCCGGCATGAAAGCCGAAGACACGCTGGAAGAACAGTACAAGATGCTGGCCAGCCTGCCCGTATTCAAGGTGAAGTCCCACAGCTATGACCGCGGCTGGTTCTCCTCCACCGAAACCACCGAGCTGGAATTCAATCGCCGCCTGTCCGGGCCGTATGAGAGCATGCTGCCGGACAACTTCAAGCCCTTGTTGAACTCCACCATCAAGTTCACCAACCACATCAAGCATGGCCCCTTCCCCGGCCTGTCCAGCCTGGATTTCCGTCCTGCACGCGCGCTGGTCACCACGGAATTCGCCATGAGCGATGCCACCCGCAAAACGCTCAAGACCTTCTTTGGCGACAAGGACCCGATCACCATCACCAACCGTCTGGGTTTTGGCGGCGGTGGCGCATTGAACATCAACGTGCCGTCCTTCGACTACGAAGAAGCGCTGTCCGGCGTGAAGATGAAATGGAAAGGCTTCGACCTGAAGCTGGACTATGCATCGGGCTACAAGGAATACAAGACCGAAGCCAATTCGCCGGGCTTCCTGCTGGAAGCCTCCAGCAAGGGCAGCCTGGCCTTTGATGGCGTGCGTTATGTATCCGACATCCGTCCCGGGGCCACCGGCATCAAGCTGGGCACCAGCGAACTGACCGTGGGCAATGTGCAGCTCAACTGGAAGGACAGCGTTCCTTACAGCATCAAGCTGAACGAGCTGGTTTACCTGATGACGCGCATGCGGGTGGGTGAATTCATCAACCCGTCCGGCGAATTCAAGCCGTCGGCGGTATCGCTGAAAAACTTCCGCTACCAGATAGTCAGCAGCGAGCAGGACGAATTCGTCAATACCCGCGGCAAGCTGGACTTTGCCGAGTTCAACTACAACGACCAGCACTACGGCCCGATGCGGCTGGACGTGTCGGCCAACCATCTGCACGGCCCCACCCTGCTGAAACTGGATCAGGCCATCAGCCAGATTCCGTTTGAAGGCGTGGACCCGGCGGTGTTGCGCAAGCAGTATATCGACACCATCAAGCAGACCGGCATTCCGCTGCTCACCAACAATCCCAAGCTGGTGATCAACGACTTCTACCTGAAGATGCCCAGCGGTGAAACCACACTGCAAGGCAGCCTGGGGCTGAACGGACTGCAGCAGGCCGACCTGAACAACTCCACCGCTTTCCTCAAGCGTTTTGAAGTGGAAGCCAAGCTAAGCCTGCCGCGCAAGACCCTGGAAAACCTGGTGGTGGCGCAAGCCCGCACCCTGTTCATGGTGGACCAGAGCGCGGAAGTGCAGCCGAACATGGGTGAAGTGGAAGACCTGGCGCGCAATCTGCTGGACAGCCAGCTGACGCAGTGGAAGGATGAAAAATTCATCAATGAAGACAAGGGGCAGATTTCCACCCAGCTGAACTACAAGGGCGGCAATCTCACCATCAACAGCAAGAAGGTTGCCCTGCCATGGGAAGAGCAGGAAGACCCGGCGCCTGATGCCTCGGCACCGGCAGCCAAGAAACAGTCCAGTGCTGGCAAATAAGCAGTCGGCACAAATAGCAAAGGGGGCCAAGGCCCCCTTTTTTTACGCCACTGCCGACGTCATTTCATCACAACATGCCCTGCCCACTCAGGCAACAGCACGCCCCGGATGACAGGCACTCATCTGCTGCAGCGTTTCCTTGCGCAGCTGGTTGGCACAACAGGCACACTTGCCGCACTCGGAAGCCACACCCAGCTCTGCCCGCAGGTCACACATGCGAGTGGCACCGTCTTCTACTGCCTGACGGATCTGGCTGTCGGTTACCGCGTTGCACAAGCAGACATACATGGCACAAACCCTGAATGAGAATAATTCTCTGTATGGTATTTTCAAATAATAACGATTGTCAATTACATTAGGAGCAGTCACATGCAATGGAAGCCGAATACCACAGTGGCCACCATCGTGGAACGGGATGGTCGCTATCTGATGGTGGAAGAAGAAACCGAGCAAGGCCTGCGTTTCAACCAGCCGGCCGGGCATCTGGAACACGGAGAAACCCTGTTTGCCGCCGCCATCCGCGAAACCCGCGAGGAAACCGGCTGGGAGGTGGAATTACAACACCTGGTGGGCATTTACATGGTGGACAAACCGGACAGCGACATTACCTGGCTGCGTTTTGCCTTTACCGCGCGTGCGGTGCAACATCACGCGGCAGAAAAACTGGATACAGGGATTGTCAGCGCGCACTGGCTTACTTACGATGAAATCGCCGCCCGCCTGTCGCAACACCGCAGCCCGGTTGTCATGCAATGCCTGGATGACTACCGGCTGGGACAACGTTTTGCCCTGGACCTGATTCACCATCAACCCTGAAGCTGGCGGCAAGGGAGGAAACCTTGCGCCATCTTCACCTGCTGCTACGCCGCTGCCTGTGGCTTGGCATGCTGCTTGCCGCCGGGACGCTGCATGCGGACCCCTTGCAGCTCTGTTATGATTACGGCTGCGCCAAACAGCTGGAAGTGGAAATTTCCGAAGAAGCCCGCGACTGGCTGGCCCGGCTGTTCGAGCATCCGCAGGATGCCAGTACCGAACGCAGCCAGATCCAGCGTGCCGTCCAGGCCCTGTACTGGCTGTCGGCACAAAACAGCCCGCTGTGGCACGACAAGGGTGGCGACCGCTTCGACAACGATGCCGACGGCCGCATGGACTGCATCGATCACAGCCATAACGACTCAGCCTTCCTGCAGTTCCTGGCAACCCAGGGCTGGCTGCATTTTCACCGGGTCGACCCCATTGTGCGACGCACCCGCTGGCTGGTGACCCAACACTTTGCCAGTCATATCACCGAGCAGGACACCGGCCAGGAATGGGTGGTGGACAGCTGGTTCAATTCATTCGGGGAACCACCCGTAGTGGTGCCCCTGGCTCTCTGGAAAGAAGGATTTTCCCCGTGACGGGTAAGAAACGTATTGTCGTCGGCATGTCCGGCGGTGTGGATTCGTCGGTAACCGCCTGGCTGCTCAAGCAACAGGGCCATGAAGTCATCGGCGTATTCATGCAGAACTGGGAAGACGACAACGACGACGAATACTGCTCCATCAAGCAGGATGCACTGGATGCCATGAGTGTGGCCGACATCGTCGGCATCGACATGGAAATCGTCAATTTCGCCAAGGAATACAAGGACCGCGTGTTCTCGTACTTCCTCAAGGAATACTCGGCTGGCCGCACCCCCAATCCGGACGTGCTGTGCAATGCCGAAATCAAGTTCAAGGCCTTTCTGGACTACGCGCTGGAACTGGGTGCCGACTGCATCGCCACCGGCCACTACGCGCGCAAGATGGAAAAGGACGGGCTGCACTACCTGATGAAGGCAGTGGACCATACCAAGGACCAAAGCTACTTCCTGTACCGCCTGCAGCAACACCAGCTGGCAAAAGCCATCTTCCCGCTGGGCGACATCCGCAAGACCGAAGTGCGCAAACTGGCCGAGGAAGCAGGCCTGCCGACAGCGGCCAAGAAGGACTCCACCGGCATCTGCTTTATCGGCGAACGCCCGTTCCGCGAGTTCCTGCAACGCTATCTGCCCACCCAACCGGGCCAGATGGTACTGCCGGACGGCAAGGTGGTGGGCGAGCACATGGGCCTGATGTACTACACGCTGGGTCAGCGCAAGGGCCTGACCATAGGCGGCAGCAAGGATGGCAGTGGCGAGCCGTGGTTTGTCGCCGGCAAGGATATTCCGGGTAACAAGCTGATTGTGGTACAGGGGCATGACCACCCGCTGCTGCTCAAGCCCACACTGGCGATGAGCGATTTGTCCTGGACGCTGAACGGCGCACCAGCCGCTGGTGAATACGCGGCCAAGAACCGCTATCGCATGGCTGATGCGGCCTGTTCGCTGTCGCCGGTAGTGGATGGCCAGGCCACCCTCACCTTCCGCGAAAAACAGTGGGCGGTGACGCCGGGCCAGTCTGCCGTGCTGTACGACGGTGATATCTGTCTGGGCGGCGGCATCATCCAGTAAGCAAGCCCGGCATCACACCAAGCCTGCCACGCGCAGGCTTTTTCACGCCCGGCTGGCGCGCAGGAATACCGAAAACAGCTCGGATTGCGAATTGATGCCCAGCTTGCTGTACAGGTGTTTCTTGTGCACGCGCACGGTTTCCACCGATATCTGCAAGCGCTGGGCAATCGCCTTGCTGGAATGACCACCCAGCATCAGCTGCGCCACCTCGTTCTCGCGCAGGGTGAGGCCCTGCCCCTCCAGCCCGACCGGGGCTGCCTGCGGGGCGGCCACAGCGGGCCTGCTGGCCGCCAATTGCTCGAAATGCAGGCGCTGGCGCATCAGGGCCAGTACCCAGGGCTGCAACAGGCTTAGGATAGCCATTTGTTCGGGACTAAAGCGCTGTCCGGCCCCCAGCGACAGACACAAGGTGCAGCCATCCTCGCCAGGCAGGTTGAATTGTACCTCATCCTCCACAATGTTCAGGCGGAAATAGCGCTGGTAGTAGTCAGTAAAGGGGAAACGGTCCGGTGCCACCTCGTCCAGCCGCAGCAGCCCGGCATGGCGGTACTCCAGGCTGGCGACATAAAACGGGTCCAGCCGGTACAGTCCCTGCAGATAATCCTGAAACAGCGTATCCACCCCGCCATCGGCCATGTCCTGCTCGGCCAGCACCGTGGGCGGGCGGTCCGGGTAAAACAGCAGCACCACCCAGCTGTCAAAGGCCACATAATCGGCCAGCACCCCCAGCAGGGACGGCCAGAACACCGGTTTGTCCAGCTGATCAATCAAACGCCCCACCGTCCGATGCCAGGCGATATCCTGTATTTCCAAGGCCACGACTACCCCAATCTGGTTACCCACTTGATGTAATTTTCATACGCCTGACAGCAGTCGATACTGAGCCCTGCGCTGACAGCTTCTCAAGCTAGCACGCTTCCAGACTCTCCAACAGCCTCCCTGCTGACAACGGGGTAGCACCAGCGATGTAGTCTGACAACATTCAACCAAGGAGACAGCATGATTGTAGAACTGGCCCAGCTGCCCGGTGTCGATGGCGACATCCCGGCCAACACCGCCAGCGCCCTGGACGCCATCGCCCGTTGCGGGCCGGATACCCGCCTGCTGGTATTTCCGGAAACCTACCTCAGCGGCTTTCCCACCGCCGACAATATCGCCGCGCTGGCCCAGCCCATAGCCGGCCCGGCCATCCGCACCATCCAGCAGGCCGCACGCGAGAAAAACATCAGCATCGCCATCGGCTTTGCCGAGGCACATGAAGGCCGCTTTTACAACACAACGGCACTGCTCACCCCGCAAGGCGTGGCACTGGCTTACCGCAAAGCCCATCTGTGGGCATCCGACCACGGCATCTTCACCCCCGGCGATGCACTGGTGAGCTGCGAGTGGGAAGGCCTGCGCGTCGGCATCCTCATCTGTTTCGATATCGAGTTTCCGGAAACCGCCCGCGCCCTGGCGCAGCAGGAAGTGGACCTGCTGATTGTCACCAACGGCAATATGGACCCGTACGGCCCGGTGCATCGAACCGCGATTACCGCCCGTGCCATGGAAAACCAGCTGTTCGCAGTAATGACCAACCGCTGCGGCAGCGGTGATGGCCTGCAATTTGCCGGCGAAAGCGCGGTGATCAACCCCTTTGGCCAAGTGGTGGCCAGCTGTGGCCGCGACCCGCAACAACTGCGCGTGGCGCTGGACCTGACGCAACTGGAGGCCAGCCGCCGCGACTACCGTTATCTGCACGACCGGCGTATTGCCCTGGCAGGTGAAGTCATCAACGGCGAAAACGGCCAGCGCAGCTTCCGTATCCGGCACTAGCCATGCCGTAGCAATCACTGGCAGTCAAAACAAAAGAGACAGGCTCATGACAACAAACACAAACATGAGCAACAAAGGAGAAACAATGGAAACGAAACAACTGGAGCGCTCGCTGACGCTGGGCTCCGTGGTGCTGTTTGGCCTTGCCTACATGACGCCCATCATCGTGCTGGGTACCTTTGGCATCCTGGCGCAAATGACCGATGGCATGGTCCCCGCCTCCTATCTGGTGGCGCTGGTGGCCATGCTGTTTACCGCCTACAGCTATGGCCGCATGGCAGCGGCCTTTCCGGTGGCCGGTTCGGCCTACACCTACACCCGCAAATCCATCCACGCCAAGCTGGGCTTTCTGGTGGGCTGGGCGGTGTTGCTGGATTATCTGTTCCTGCCAATGGCCATCTGGCTGATCGGCGCGGCCTATCTGGCGTCAGCCTTCCCCAGCATTCCGATGGCCGTATGGGTGATTGCCTTCATCGTGTTCACCACGCTGATCAACATCGTCGGGCTGAAGATGGCCAATACCGTCAACTACCTGATGATGCTGCTGCAATTTCTGGTGCTGCTGGCCTTTGTCGCGCTGTGCATCCACTATGTGGCGGGCGATGCCAGCAAGCCCTTGTGGAATCTGGCGCCCTTCTTCCGTGGCGACATGAAGCTGCCGATGATCATGGCTGGTGCCGCCGTGGCCTGTTATTCCTTTCTGGGTTTTGATGCGGTCAGCACACTTACCGAGGAAACCCGCGATGCACGCCACACCATTCCACGCGCCATCATGTGGATTACCATCATCGGCGGGCTGATTTTCGTGGTGGCGTCCTACTTTGTGCAGCTGGCCCATCCGTCCAGCCAGTTCAAGAGCGTGGATGATGCTGCGTTCGAGATTGCCAAGAATATCGGCGGCGACCTGTTTGCCAGCATCTTCCTGATCGGCCTGATCATCGGCCAGTTTGCCTCCGGCCTGTCGGCGCAGGCCAGCGCCTCGCGCCTGCTGTACGCCATGGGCCGCGACGCGGTGCTGCCGCAGTCCATCTTCGGCAAGTTGCATGCGCGCTTTCGCACCCCGGTGAACAATCTGGTGATCTGCGGCGTGGTGGCCTTGCTGGCACTGAAGCTGGATGTCACCACTTCCACATCCTTCATCAACTTCGGTGCTTTCCTCGCGTTCAGCTTCGTCAATCTGTCGGTGATTGCGCACTACTACGTGCGTCAGCGTCGCCGCGCGCCGCGTGACTTTTTCCTGTTCCTGCTGTTTCCACTGATTGGCATGCTGGCCGACCTGTGGCTGCTGCTCAGCCTGGATAGCCGTGCCATCATGCTGGGCCTGATCTGGCTGGCGCTGGGCATTGCCTATCTGGCCAAGCTCACCGGCTTCTTCCGCCGCGAGCCGCCGGAGCTGGACTTTGTTGAAGCCGAAGGCTGATTCCAGCCCTTCCAGACGTAAAAAAGCCCTGATCACTCAGGGCTTTTTCTTTGGCATCAGACCTGCGCGGCTTACACCGACAGATAGGACGACTGCTTCAGACCACGGCAGAATTCGGCAAAGAACACATTGCGCTCATCGCTGGACAGGTCGGCCGCACGGGCCTTCTCTTCGTAGCGGTTGAGGATTTCTTCCGGCGACAGATGCACATAACGCAGCATGTCTTCGATGGTGTCATGCTCTTCCACGCCTGCAAACTCCAGCTGGCCGTTGTCGCGTACATAAACGTTGACAGAGTCGGTATCGCCAAACAGATTGTGCATGTCACCCAGGATTTCCTGGTAGGCACCCACCATGAACACGGCGATCAGGTATTCCTTGCCGGGTTCAACATCATGCACCGACATGCTGGATTCGATACTTTGCTGGTCGACATACTGCTTCACCTTGCCGTCCGAATCGCAGGTCAAATCCTGCAGCACGGCGCGGCGGGTGGGCTGCTCGTCCAGCCGGTGTACCGGCATGATGGGCAGGATCTGGTCAATGGCCCAGGTATCCGGCAGGCTCTGGAACACCGAGAAATTGCAGAAATACTTGTCGGCCAGCTTGTCGGTCAGTTCGTCGTAAACCTGGCGCTGCGAACGCTGGCTGGCTTGCAGCTGGCGATGCAGACGACGGCACAGGGTGGCGTGCACGTCCTCGGCCATGGCCTTTTCTTTCAGCGAAATACGGCCAGCGGAGTACAGGTCGGACACGTCGGAGGCGTAATGGCTGGCACGGTAATAGATTTCCGTCACCATTTCTTCGTCGGTCAGCTCCATCAGCTCGAACAGCTTGCGCACCGGCTTGGCCAGTACCGACAGGTCGTCCACTTCCGGCACGCTTTCCGGCAGGCGCTCCACATCGGTCACGTTCATGATCAGCACCGCGTGGTGCGCGGTCATGGCGCGGCCGGATTCGGACAGGATGCGCGGGTGCGGAATGCCGTTTTCGTCGCAGAACTCGGCCAGCATCGACACGATGACCTGGGCGTATTCGTCCATGTCATAGTTGATGGAGCTGGCATTGCGCGAGTGGGTGCCGTCATAGTCCACGCCCAGACCACCGCCCACATCGACGTGGTCGATGGGCAGGCCCAGTGCACGCAGTTCGGCAAAGTAACGCACGGCTTCGCGGAAGCCGGCACGGTAGTCGCCGATATTGGCAATCTGCGAACCCATGTGGAAGTGCATCAGCCGCACGCAGTCGGACATGCCGGCAGCAGCCAGCTTGTCGGCAGCGGAAATCAGCTGCGCAGCGGATAGGCCGAACTTGCCCTTGTCACCGCCGGTATCCGCCCATTTGCTGCTAGCCAGCGAGGACAGGCGCACGCGCATGCCCAGCATCGGGCGCACGCCCAGCTTCTGGCTTTCTTCGATGGCCAGGTCAACTTCGGATTCTTTTTCGATGACGATGAACACCTGATGGCCCAGCTTCTGGCCGATCAGCGCCAGACGCACGAACTCGCGGTCCTTGTAGCCATTGCAGATGATGGTGCCGCCCTTGGGCGCCAACGCCAGCACAGCCATCAGTTCCGGCTTGGAGCCGGCTTCCAGGCCGATGGACACGTCGCGGGTGGCGATGATGCTTTTCACCACCGCTTCTTGCTGGTTCACCTTGATGGGGTAAATGGCGGTATAGCGATTGCCGTAGTTTTGCGTGGCAATGGCATTGTCAAATGCGCCGCACAGGCGGGTAACGCGGTCTTGCAGGATGTCCGGAAAACGCACCAATAGCGGCAGATCCAGCCCTTTTGCCCCCAGTTGACGGCTCAATTCGTGCAGATCGATACGTGTGGCATGACGCACATTCGGCTGCACCTGGATGCATCCGTTGTCGCCCACGTCGAAATAGCCCGCCCCCCAATGCCGGATGCCGTACAGGCTCCGGCTATCAGCCACAGTCCAAGCCATGAGATTTTCCCTCAATGATTCGATGGATAACCCCGCTCCTTAGTGCGCGGCTTTCGGGCTACAAAGCTTTTATGTGGGCCTGGGATGTCGGAGCGAAACAATTGATTGTCGGTGTTTTGCATTGCAAAACGAGCGCGGATTTTAACAACATCACGCAGCTTGACAAGTAAAAATTTGATGACGGAACCACAGCGGCATTTTTTGGGGCAAAGCCGTGTCCGGCACAGCCTGGCGTGACGGCAAAAAAACGGCAAATATGCTGCCCGATCAGTCTTTTGACAGCATATCTTCCATTTTGTGGTGCTACACGATAATCATCATCCAACTGGCATGCTAAAGCAGACCAACAACGCGCTTTACAGCGCGTCCTTCATCCGATAATAGGCCATGCCCAGCACCAGTGCTGGCGTGCGCAACAGCTTGCCACCGGGAAAGTCGCGGTGCTGCACGCGGGCAAACACATCCAGCCGGCCTGCGGTACCGGCAATGGCTTCGGCAATCACCTTGCCGGCAATCCCGGTGACATTGACCCCGTGACCGGAAAAGCCCTGCATGTAGTAAATATTGCCATCAAGGCGGCCCAGGTCCGGCGCACGATTGACGGTAATGTCGCAAAAGCCGCCCCAGGCATAGTCCACCCTGACATCAGCCAGCTGCGGGAATACGCGCAACATGTCCTGACGCATGGCGCCTGCCAGATCATGTGGTTCGCGTCCGGAGTAACTCACCTTGCCACCAAACAGCAGACGGTTGTCCGCCGACAGGCGGTAATAATCGAGTACGAAGTTGGTGTCACACACCGCCATATTATTGGCGATCAGGCTGGCGGCGCGTTCACGTCCCAGTGGCTCGGTGGCAATCACATAGGTGCCGGCCGGCATGATCTTGCGCTCCAGCTGGGGCAGCAGCTGGCCAATATAGGCATTGCAGGCCAGCACCACATGCTGGCAACGCACTTGCCCCTGTTCGGCATGCACCACTGCTTGCGCGCCCTGCTCCAGCTTCTGCACCGGGGACTGTTCATAAATCTTCACCCCGGCAGCAATGGCGGCACGCGCCAGACCCAGGGTGTAGTTGAGCGGATGCAAGTGGCCGGAACGCGGATCAAACAAACCACCCTGATAGCGCTCGCTGCCCAGTTGCTGCGCCAGCGTAGCCTTGTCCCACAGCTGCATGCCGCCATAGCCGTATTCGGTTTCAGCCTCGTGTTGCCAGGCTTCCAGCTCCTGCATGTGGCGCGGCTTGATGCCGGCATTGCAAAACCCACGCGTCCAGTCGCAGTCAATGCCGTGTTTTCTTACCCGCTCATCGATGATGTCCACCGCCTCCACCGACATATCCCACATCACCCGCGCCAGCTCGGTCCCCAGTTGCGCACGCAAGGTGTCGGTGCCGCAGGCATAACCGGCAATCACCTGTCCACCATTACGTCCGGAAGCACCAAAACCGATGGCGCTGCCTTCCAGCAAGGTGACGGAAAAACCGCGCTCGGCTAGGTTGAGCGCGGCGGACAAACCGGCCAGCCCGCCGCCCACCACGCAGATATCGGCACTGACCGCGCCTTGCAGTGGCGGGCAGGCCTCCCAGTGGCTGGCACTGGCCTGGTAGTAGGACGGCACGGCAGGCTGATGGGCGAAGCGGAGCATGAGAACCTCGGTGACAGGAAATTGAATTGCGTAAAACAAAAGCCGTGACTACAGGCGTAAAAAAAGCGGACACACTGATGATGTATCCGCTTTTACCTGCTGGATTGACCTTACATGGTCAGGATGACCGGAGCATCGGCACGCCAGCTGACAAATACCGGGTCGCCCCAGGTGGGAGCGGTTTCGTCGGCATCGTACCAGCGCGAGGACGGCACCACCGTTTTGACAACCTTGCCACTGGCCAGCTTGATGTGGAACACGGAGTAGCTGCCCATGTAGGCAATGTTTTCCACCACGCCGGAGGCCATGTTCGGGCCGGCTGCCACGGTCTTGCGGTCCAGGCGTACATCTTCCGGACGGACACTGGCCCACACATGCATGCCCTTGGGACCGGTAATGCCGTGGTCGATACGTACCACACCGCCCAGTTCCTGCGAGGTGATTTCCACGCGGTCCGCTTCATCCACGGTCACCGCACCTTCGAACATATTGGTTTCACCAATGAATTCGGCGGTGAAGCGACAGTTGGGGTAGTCGTAGATTTCGGTCGGGGTGCCCACTTGCAGCAGCTTGCCTTCGGACATGATGCCGATGCGGTCTGCCATGGTCATGGCTTCTTCCTGGTCGTGCGTCACCATGATGCAGGTTACACCCACCTTTTCGATGGTGCTGGCCAGTTCAAGCTGGGTTTGCTGACGCAGTTTCTTGTCCAGTGCGCCCAGCGGTTCGTCCAGCAGCAGCAGCTTCGGACGCTTGGCCAGGCTACGCGCCAGTGCCACACGCTGCTGCTGACCACCGGAGAGTTGATGCGGCTTGCGGTTGGCATACTTGCGCATCTGCACCAGGTCCAGCATTTCATCCACACGGGCGCTGATTTCCGCCTTGGGCAGCTTGTCCTGTTTCAGACCAAAGGCAATGTTTTCGGCCACGGTCATGTGGGGGAACAAGGCATAGCTCTGGAACATCATGTTGACCGGGCGCTCGTACGGCGCCAGGCCGATCACATCCTCGCCATCGAGGATGATCTTGCCCGAAGTCGGGTTGTCCATACCTGCCAGCATGCGCAGCAGGGTGGACTTGCCGCAGCCGGAACTACCCAGCAGCGCGAAAATTTCGTGTTGTCTGATTTCCAGATCAACATGGTCGACAGCAACGTGGTCGCCGAATTTTTTGACCACCCCACTGATTTTCAGATAAGGCTTGTCATTGGCTTGCACTTTCTGAACCTGCTTGGCAGCCTGTGTACCAGCATTTGATTGAACCGGCTTGTTGGCCGCTACAGCATCCGTCATGATTTTGCTCCCTCCTACTATTCCAGCCCAGGCGGCTGATTTCGCGTGTCCGCGACCTGAATAACGGTCAGCTTACAGAAAAGGCAGGTTTGCCACCTTTTCACTCGCACCTAAATCCGCTTTCAAAACAATACCAGTCCCCACCGTGAATGGGCAGTGTCTGGCAAAGAAAAAGCGGGAAAAACGGTCAAACCGGAAACGATACCTTCATGGGGGGGCCTACTGAAGCGGGCGTAGCCTGTGTTGCCGTCATCGACGGCAATGCGTGCTGCGACAAATTTCATGCTGGCTCCTCCCCTACTCTCCCGAACGATCTGGTCAGCACTGTGCATTGATCACAAATGGGCTTAAACATCCCGTCATGTCATGCCAGCATTACTGCCCAAAGCAGTCTATACGCTGCTCTTTTGCTGGAGAGAAGCCTAGCTTACGTTTAATAAATTTGACAAGCCTCAAGACGAAACTTGATCAAAAGTGAGCGAGCAATGTGGCTTTCAGGCCTCACAGTGCTGCATTTGGCGGAAAAAACCAGAATAGGCACTTCACATTTGATACAAAACAGGCTTTCCGGGCCGGCATGTTTAATTCATCGAACAAGTCCACCGGCAGGATGCGCCAGGCGTCGCTCGACAAACAGGCTGCTGCCCGGCTGCTTCTTGGCCTGCTTCTTGGCCTCCGCCGTGGCAGCACCGACTTCGTAATGCGTGGGAAACTGGCCCGGCGCCACCCTGACCACTCCCACCGACAGGGACGTCAGCGGAAAATGCATCTGTTCACCATTACGGCCCGGCATGTCAAAACCACCACTGGCCAGATGCACGGGGTCAAACATGCCTCGCACTGCCGCGTCGAATTGCTGAAGCATCTGCTCCAGCCGTGGCCGCCAGTCTGGCGATTGCAGCAGCAAGGCAAAATCGTCGCCACCAACATGACCGACAAAGTCACGGTCGGCATCCACGCAATCCACCAGCAGCCGGGCCAGCAGGCAGATCATCTCGTCTCCTGCCGCATAGCCGTACAAATCATTGAAGGGTTTGAAATTGTCCAGGTCGGCATAGGCCACCACAAAAGGCAGCTGCGCTTCCAGCAAGCGGTCTATCGCTTCGGACAAGGGAACATTACCGGGCAAGCCGGTAAGCGGGTTGGCATAACGTGCAGCGGAAATCTGCAATTCGGTCATTTTGCGCATCAGGGCAAAGCCGGTTCCCATGCCCAGATACTGCCCGTTTTCGGTAATGATGAAGCCATCCACCAGATAACGCTGCTCGGATGCTACCACCAGCGTGGACAAATCATGCACGTTCAAATCGGCATTCACGATCAAGGGCTGCTTGTCCATCATCGTGGTGCAGGGCTTCTTGCCGTAAAGTTCGCGGTTGAATGGCCGGGCAAAGCTTTCCAGCAGGTGATGACGCCGCAGCAGGCCAACCGGCACGCCATCCTTTACCACCGGGATGGCAAAACGTGCCGGATCGCGGTCAAACAGGCGATAGGCCGCCTCATTGGGCACATCCGGCGTCAGGCAGGGCACTTCCTGCAACAAATCCCGCGCCGTGGCCTGCATTTGCCAGGGCATGCGGTTGCGACCGCCCTCCCACACCACGCCGTTAACGTGAATCTGCAAGTCCAGCGCCGGCACCGCACTGGGCCGCGCCAGCAGATAGCCCTGCCCATAGCGCACGCCCAGCCTTTGCAAGGTGCGCAGCTCGGCCTGGGTTTCAATGCCTTCGGCCACCAGCATGGCGCCGGACTGGCGGGCGATGTCCACCATGGAGCGGACAAATTGCTCTTTCAGCGGGTCCAGATGCAGCTGCTGGACAAAGTGCTTGTCCAGTTTGACAAAGTCTGGCCGCAGCTCGGACCACAGCCGTAAATTGGAAAAGCCTTCGCCAAGGTCATCCAGCGCAATGCGAAAGCCATTGTCGCGGTAATGCGTGGTGGCAAGGCGCAAACTGTCATAGCACGCGGCAGGCGTGGTTTCGGTGACCTCAATGATGATGCGCTCGGCCGACAGACCGATTTTCTGCAGGAAGGCCAGCGTTTCACCCTGACGATGTTCGGGAGCCAGCAAGGTGGCCGGACAGATATTCAGGAACAACAAACCGGACAGCCCAAGTTCGACAAAACGTTCCATGGTGACCTGGCGGCAGCTTCGATCCAGCATCACCGTCAGCTGGCAGCGTTCGGCCTGGTCGAACAGGCTGACCGGCGAGTGCAGCGGGCTGTTGGACGGCCCGCGGATCAGGCCCTCGTAACCCAGCACCCCACCGGTGGTGAGATCGACAATCGGCTGGAATACCGGCTGCAGGCGTCGCTCGCTGATGATTTCTTCCAGTTCGTGACAACGCGAAGCCAGCTGAGCCAGTTCGGTCACTTCCCTTTGCGGCGTACAGTCCATAGCGATGGTTTGATTATCCGGCCAATGTACAAACCGGTACTTTAAACCGTACAAATGACAATCTCTTTACCTGGCCACGGGCAAATCTCAACAAAACGGCCGCTTGCTGGCTCTCCATCGGCAATGCGGCCTAGAATGACAGAAACGACCATCCGCGCAAGCCATCAACCGCAGGAGCCATCCATGCCCCATCTCGCACTCGGCAGCCACTCGGTTTTTTATGAAATCAGCGGTCATGGCCAGCAGGATTTGCTGCTGTTCAACGGCATCACCATGTCCACACCGGCCTGGGGCCTGATGATGCCGGCACTGGAAAGCCAGTATCGCGTGATCCGCTTCGACTTTCTGGGCCAGGGGCAAACCGACAAGCCTGTCGCCGAGAAATACACGCTGGCAGAGCAGGCTGACCTGGCTGCCGCCCTGCTGGATGCCTTGCAGCTGTCGCAGGTTTTTCTGGTGGGGCTGTCCTATGGCGGCATGGTGGCCCAGCACTTTGCCCACCGGCACCGCCAGCGCGTGCGCAAGCTGTTGCTGGCCTCGACCCTGGCCTGGTCGGATGAGGCCAACAACCGCATCAGCCAGAGCTGGATAGAATGCAACCAGGCAGGCGGACTGGATTTGCGTTACAGCGCCAGCATACCCTGGCTGTTTTCCAGCCGTTTTCTCACCGCCAACGCGGCCATGCTGGAGGACATGAAAACCCTGGCCGGCATGGTGGACTGGGACGCAGTCATCCGCCTGATCAACGGCGTGAATGAGCATGATGCCCGCAACTGGTTGCCGCAACTGCAGATTCCTTGTCACATCCTGTTAGGTGCGGAAGACCGGCTCACCCCGCTGTATCAGGCAGAAATCTTGCAGCAACGCATTCCGCATGCCACGCTGGAACAAATTCCGCACGCTGCGCATGTCCTGCATATCGAAGCGGCAGAAGCCTTCAGCCGCAGCATCATCCGCTTCTGCCAGCCCTGACGGGGCCAACAGTCAAACAACAACAAAGGAGAACCCCCATGGAAGAGGCCGTACTGCTCAAGGTAAGCCCGCAAGGCATTGCCACCATCAGCCTGAATCGTGGCGAATTGCACAATGCGCTGGATGACAAGATGGTGGACTTGCTGACCGCCACCCTGGAAACGCTGGCCGAAGACGATAGCATTCGTGTCGTGGTTCTGACTGGCGAGGGCATCAGCTTTTCGGCAGGTCATGACAGCGCCTGGCTGCGACGCCTGACCGAATTTGATGAAAGCCAGCAAAGACGGGATGCCCAGCGCCTGTCCCGTCTGCTGGAAACGCTGGACCACCTGCCCAAGCCCACCATTGCACGGGTACAAGGCTCGGCCTTTGGCATCGGTGCGGCACTGGTTGCCTGCTGCGATGTTTCCATCAGCGTCTTCGAAGCCTTGTTCTGCTTCTCCGACGTGAAACTGGGCATCATTCCGGCACTGGCTGCCCCCTATATCATGCGCGCCATCGGCCCGCGTGCCGCGCGCCGCTACTTTGTCACGGCAGAGCGCATCAATGCAGGCAAGGCACGTCGCCTGGGGCTGATTCACCAGACAGTGGAAAATGACGAGCTGGATGACGCGGTGGAACACATGTGCCGCCAGCTGCTGCTGAACGGCCCGCACGCCATGGTGGCGGCCAAGCAGCTGATCCGCGACATCGAACACCGCGACATTGCCCCCGCCGTCATCGACCTGACCATAGACCGCATGGTGGCCTTGCGGCGCAGCGATGAGGGACAGGAAGGCGTCAGGGCATTCCTGGAAATGCGCAAACCCGGCTGGATAGACTGAATTGCCCAGAAACGGCATGCCCGTTCATCAGCGCGGCATGCCGGCTGCACGCCGGGCGGAAATGGTTACAATCAGACATCGTTTCTTGCCTGGACTGCCGATGACCACTCAGCCTTCCCGTTTTCTGCAACACGTGCTGCAAGCCAACACATCCACCCTGCCGGAATGGCAACTGGCCGCTGGCGTGACTGCGCGCTGGCATGCCGCCAATGTGGTGGAATTATTCCCTGCCGGACAGCACAGCAAGCCCGCATTCATTCTGTTGTCCTGCGGCATCCACGGCAATGAAACCGCTCCCATAGAAGTAATTGACGCCATGCTGGCCGATATTGCCAGCGGCACCCTGCCCTTGCACCACCGGCTGCTGGTGGCATTTGGCAACCCCAAAGCCATGCAGCAAGGCGAGCGCTATCTGGATTACGACCTCAATCGTCTGTTCAATGGCGCCCACCAGCAGCAGCCTGACGCGCAGGAGGCCGCTTGTGCCGCCTTGCTGGAACAAGAAGCCGGCCGCTTCTTTGCCCAGGCTCCGGCCCATGCACTGCGCCTGCATTACGACCTGCACACCGCCATCCGTGGTTCGGTATATGAAAAGTTTGCCATCTACCCCTTCCTGCACCAGCGCGCGCATGATCCGGCCCAGCTCGCCTGGCTGAAACATTGCGGCATCGAGGCAGTTTTGTTGCACAGCAAACCGGCCAACACCTTCAGCTATTACACCAGCCACGCGCATCAGGCGCATGCCTTCACCCTGGAACTGGGCAAGGCCCGCCCGTTTGGCCATAACGATCTGTCCCGCTTTGCCGGTATCGACCAGGCCCTGCGCCAATTGGTAAGTGACACCACGCCACCGATGGCTGACTATCAGCCGGGTGACTATCCGCTGTTCCGGGCCAAGTACGACCTGATCAAACACAGCGAGGCCTTCCGCCTGCACCTGGATGAGCAGGTGGAGAATTTCACGGCCCTGCCTGATGGTTTCCTGATTGCCGAAGATGGTGCAGAACGCTATGTCGCTGATGGCGGGGCGGAACGCATCCTGTTCCCCAACCCCGGCGTCAAACCCGGCCTGCGGGCCGGCATCGTGGTGGAACCTGCCACCCTTTAACCGCCCGGCAGAACCATTAAAAACGGCTACTGTGGTAGCCGTTTTTAATGGTTCTGCCTGAGGCCGGGCTCAAGACATGTAGTTGAACAGGGACAGGCTGGTCACCTTGTTGTACACCAGCTGACTGTACTTGAGCGAAGTCTGGGTCTGGGTAAAGCTGGTAATGGCACTGGGCATGTCCAGATCCTGCAAGTCACTGATGCCACTCTTGTACTGCAAACCCAGCTGGGTCCCCATGTCCTGCACGCTCTGGTTTTCCTGACGACGGGCACCAATCGACGCAATATTGGTGGCCAGGTTCTTCTGGGCGGTATCCAGTGCCGAAACGATATTGCCCATGTCGGTACTGTAAGTGGAAGGCTTGGGGTTCTGCGCCAGCAGGTCATTGAGCGACTTGAGCGCATCAAACACTGCCGTCGGGCTCGTTGCATTGCCAAAGATATTGCTGCCCGCATCGGAAATCTGCATGCTGCGCGAGGCACTGATGGGCACATTGCGCTGACCGGTGTCCCCCTGATAAGTCGCAGCATACGTTGCATCCAGCACAAAGGGCGGCGTATCCACCTTGTTGCCACTGAACAGGTAGTTGCCCTTGCCATCAGTAGCATTGGCGTAACCGGTCATTTCGGAAATGCCCTCCTGCACCTGCTTCTGAATCATCAGCAACTGGTCGGACGACAGGACGGTATTGCCCGCCTGGATGGCAGAAGCCTTAAGGCTGGTCAGCAGATTGGACGCATTGGTCAGCTGAGACTCGGCCAGCGACAAGGTGGACTCCACCGCCTTGGTATTGGTGATGAACTGGGTATTCATCCCGTCGGACTGGTTCAACTGCAGGATGCGTGCAGCAGCAACCGGATCATCGGCCGGGGTAACCACACGCTTCTGCGTATCGAGCTGGGATTGCAAGGACTGCAACTGCGACTGCAGCGACTGCATGTCGTAGGTGCCGGTCTGGTAGGAAGTAGCGGTACTGATTCTCATGATTCAACCCTCGCCTCAGCCACCCATTTGCAGGATTTGCTGGAATAGTGTCTGTGCAATCTGGAGAACCTTGCCAGATGCCTGATATGCCTGTTGATACTTGATCAGGTCGGCGGCTTCCTGATCCATGTTCACCCCGCTGACATTGGAGCGCGAGGTGGTAGCCTGCTGCAGCAGGGTGGTTTGCGACGACGATGCCAGTTTCACCGTATTGGTGGCATTCCCCACAAAGCTGACGGTAGTCGAATAGTAAGTCTGGAAAGACTGCAAGCCGGTATTGGTACCATTCTTGTTATCGTCAACAATCTTGCGGGTCTGCAAGCCCATCATTTCGCCCAGGTTGTTACCGTTGCCGCTGACTGCCGTGCCGGTGGGCACCGGCGAGACATTGATGGTCATGCCAGCCTTCATCTGGCCGGACAGCTGGAACTTGATACCCAGGTCGTTGGCGGGCGTGGCATTGTCCACCAGCTTGTAACCGTTGGATACCGTCGGGTCCGGCACTACGTTGAAGGTCTGACCGTTGTCCGGGCCACCGGTCAGCGTGGCGGTAATGCTGGTTGCAGTGGTGGCATTGATGGTCATGCCGGTCAGGCCAGTGACCGGGTGCGTCGATACCGAAGGCGGCGACGATGTGCTGGCCCAGCCATACGTACCGGGCATGCTGGCCCACACGCCGGATAGCGTGACGCCGGTACCGGACGGGGTGATGCCACCACTGCCCAGTTGCAAAGAAGACGAGGCAGCCAGCTTGGTAGGATCGGACAGCAGCAACTGCATATTGGCCACTGCATCCTGCGGATGCGAGGCGTAACTGGTCATGTCGGCAAAGATCAATCCGCCCTGATTGCCGGACAAATCACGTCCCAGCTGGTTCTGGTAATTCATGGCCGTGGTGAAGTCGATGGCCAGCGTGCCCAGCTTCTGCTGGGTAGACAACAAAGTACCGTCACGAAAATCCAGGTAACCCGCCAGCTGACCACCTGCCAAGGCAGTACTGGGCACCACGGTATTGGTGCCGTTTGCGTTGGGATAGGTAACCTGCACGTTCAGGGGGTTGGTAGGGTCGTTTTGTGTTCCCAGCTTGGTGACATTATTGCCCATCACCAGTGCCTGGCCATTACCGATGAACACGCTGTAGGTACCATCCGATTGCGGCACGGCCTTGGCGCTGACCAGCTTGTTCAGCTGCTCCATGGCCTGGTCGCGCTGATCCATCAGGTCGTTCGGCTGTTGCTGGGTATTGCCCGCGGCAGCAGCGGCAATCTGATTGTTCAGGTCGGCAATGTTCTGCGCCAGCGCATTGATGCTGTTGATGGTGCTGGTGATCTGCGAATTCACCCCGGCCTGCATTTGCGACAGGTTGTTGCCAATGGCGGTGAAATTGGAAACCAGCGCCTGCGACATATTGACCACGGTCTGCCGGCTGGGCACGGAGGACGGGTCTTGCGACAGGGTTTGCAAACTGCTGTAAAAGCTCTGGAAAGAGTTGCTCAGGCCAACCGTGGGATCAGACAACAGGTTGTTGATCTGGTTGAGCTGGGAGAGCTGGCTGGAATAGTAATTACTGCCAGCCTGGGCAGTGAGCACCTGGGTATCAAGATACTTGTCGTAGATGCGACTGATGCCGGTAATGTCCACGCCCTGACCCAGGTAACCGAAGCCTTCCTGTTGCGGCATGCGCGCAGCCTGACTCAGCACCTGGCGGTTATATCCGGGCGTATTGCCATTGGCAATGTTCTGGCCAACAACAGACAGGGCGGTTTGTGCCGCATTCAGGCCACTGACGCCAATGGAAAATATATTTGAGCCCATTTTTTCCTCTCTGCTGTTATATCGACTGCAACTGCTTAAACTTTAATCAGGACCGGACCGACTGCTGCGCCAGCGTGGCGGCAACATCCACCAGCTTGCGCGCATAGCGTGGATCGGTGGCGTAACCACCGTTTTGCAAGCCTTGCGCGAAACCGGCCACATTACGGCCCTGGTTGAGCACAGCCTGGTAACGTGGCGATTCCTTGAGCATGCGGGCATAGTCACTGAATGCATCGGCATAGGAATCGTAGGAGCGGAAGCTGTCCACCCGTTTTTGCGGCACACCATTGACGTATTCAGTCGTGGTGATGCTGGTGGACTTGCCTTGCCAGTCACCAGTCGCCTTGATACCAAACAGGTTATGCGAGTTGCTGCCATCGGCATTGCGAATGGCGCGCTTGCCCCAGCCGCTTTCCAGTGCGGCATGAGCTACCACAAACTCCGGTGCCACACCCAGTTGCGCTGCAGCTTGCCGTGCATGCGGCAACAAGCCCTGTACAAAGCTCTTGCTGTCACCGCCTGCCGTAACCGTTGTCGCCGGTGTCGTCGTACTGCTGCTGGCAGTGGCCGCCTCGGCCTGTGCCACCTGATAGGCCTTCAAGGCGGAAGACTGACTGAAGCGGTTGAGCAACACCGGACCGGACGATGCCGGCTGTAACTGAGTAGCATTGGTTCCCGGATCAAAGCCTTGCTGCTTGGCAATCTGCTGGTAAACCAGGTTGGCAATGCCCATCCCTCCGGCTTTGCTGAGCGACTGCACCAGTTGCTGGTCCAGCATGCCGCGGTAGGTGTCCATGTCGGAATCCTGCTCGTCATCAAACTTGGTCTGACGCATGGTCTTGAGCATGGTCCCCATCAACAGGGCTTCAAACTGGGACGCGGCTTCCTTGGCGGCACCTTGCGGGTCCTTGGCCATACGCGCACGCAGGCCGGACATCTGGGTCGGGTCTACCGCCAGTTGCTGGTTCTGGGCATCTGCTGCCGTATAGCTAGGGGAAAACTGCGTCGTCATGTCTCGCTCCTTGCCGCTCACGTAGCAAGAAGCGGGCCAATGCAAAAGGCCCCGCTTGCGGGGCCTTTTGCCAGCAGGAAAAACAGGGCTCAGATGATCTGCAAATCAGCCTTCAGCGAGCCTGCAGCCTTCATCGCCTGCAAAATGGAAATGAGATCTTGCGGGGTGGCACCAAGCGCATTCAATGCCGATACCACCTGGTTGAGATTGGCGCTCTTGGCCACTTTCAGCACCTTGCCGCCATCACTGGTGACACTGACGTTGGCCTGATTGGTGGCCACGGTCTGACCACCGGACAGGGCTGGCGGCTGGCTGACCTGCGGGTTGTTGCTGATGGTGACTGTCAGGTTACCGTGGGCAATTGCACAAGGTTCCAGCTGCACTGCCTGGTTCATCACGATGGAACCGGTACGGGCATTGATGATGACCAGAGGGGAAACTTCTGCCGGGTCTACGGCAAGATTTTCCATCCGCGACAGAAACTGCACGCGCTGGTTGGAATCAAACGGCGCACGCACTTCCACCAGACCACCATCCACCGCACGGGCAGTACCGCTGCCAAACGCCTTGTTGATGGCCTGCACCACGCGATTGGCCATGGTGAAATTGGCTTCCTGCAATTCCAGATTGATGAATTCGCCACTACCCAGCGCGGTAGGCACTTCACGCTCCACCGTAGCACCACCGGCAATGCGCCCCACGCTCAACTGGTTGATCTGCGCCTTGCTGCCACCGGCGGAGGCTCCCGCGCCGCCAACCAGTACATTACCCTGAGCCATGCCGTAAATCTGGCCATCGGCACCCTTGAGCGGAGATAGCAGCAAGGTGCCGCCACGCAGGCTCTTGGCATCTCCAATGGACGACACTGTCACGTCCAGCGCCTGGCCTTTGCGGGCAAATGGCGGCAGCGTGGCGGTCAGGCTGACTGCTGCTACGTTTTTGGGGTCAACCTTGGTTCCGGGCGGAATCTGCACGCCCAGCTGGGTGAGCATATTGGACAGCGACTGGCCGGTAAACGGTGAGGACGTCACCTTGTCACCACTACCGTCCAGACCCACCACCAGGCCGTAACCCAGCAATTGGTTGGAACGCACGCCGGCGATATTGGTGATGTCTTTCAGCCGTTCGGCCGCCAGCACTTGCGCCCCCAGCATCAGGCAAGTCAGTGCAAGCAGGAATTTTTTCATGATGTCATCCAGTCCTGGCCATCAAATGGGAATGATGCTGAGGAAAAACTTGGCCAGCCAACCCGGCTCATTATACAGGCGGTTATTACCCTTGGTTTCCTGCTCGATGCGGGCATCAGCCACCTTGAGCGAAGATACCGAGCGATCGGCGGCGATGTCCCGCGGATTGACCACGCCGGACAGGCGGATGGATTCGGTATCGCCATTGATGCGCACCACCTTTTCACCGCTGACGATGAGGTTGCCATTGGACAGCACTTCAATCACCGTCACAGTGATGGAACTGACAAAGGTGGTGGCCACCTGATTGGTACCCTTGCCGGTATTGCTGGCCGAACCGCTGCCATTAAGCGACGCCCCCAGTCCCTTGGTGAGACTGCCGGGAATAAAGGGCAGCTGCATGCCGCTGGAAATGGTATCCGACAAGGCAGAAGAACGGGTGGCCGTGGTTTGTTCCGACTGCGAGGTGGACGACTTTTCCTGGATGTTGATGGTGAGCGTATCACCTACCAGCGAGGGCATCTTGTCCTCGAACATGGCGCGATAGCTACCCGACTGGAAGATGGAACCGTTGGCCGGCAAGGTGGCGGCCTGCGGTTGTGGCCGCGCCGTCATTGGCAGGGTCACCAGCGGGGGCTCCTGGGCTGCACACCCGGCCAGTACGGCCACCAGGCCCAGCGTCATCCATTTCAGCATGTTCATATCGCCCTCCTCTTGCATGGCACCTGTTTCATTACGCCATGCCTGCCCTTTGATTGCACAAGCACCTGCATCTGGACGCTATTGGTCGCGCACCTTCTGCGTGACGGTCAACGTCCATGTTCAAACTTACATCTGCGTCAGTTTCTGCAGCATCTGGTCGGCCGTGGTGATGGCCTTGGAATTCATTTCGAAAGAGCGCTGTGCGGTAATCATGTTGACCAGTTCTTCAGTCACATTCACGTTGGAACCTTCCAGGAAACCCTGCATCACCACCCCGCGGCTGTCGGTACCCGGGTCGCCATCCTGCGGGTCGCCGGACGAAGCACTTTGCAGATACAGGTTGTTGCCCACACTCTCCAGACCTTGCGGGTTGATGAAGGTAGTCAGCTGAATGGTGCCGGCCGTTTGCGGAGACGGGTTATTGGGCAGGAAATACTGCACCACCCCGGCATTGGATACCGTGATCTGGGTAGCCGTGCTGGGGATGTTGATATTGGGGTTCAGCTGGTAACCGTCAGAGGTGACAATATCACCACTGGAATTGCGCTTGAATTCGCCATCACGGGTATAGGCCGTGGTGCCATCCGGACGCAGGATGCGGAAGAAGCCGTCACCGGTGATGGCCCAGTCCAGCGGCTGGCTGCTTTGCGTCATGTTGCCCTGGGTAAAGTTCTTGGCGGTGGCAACGGCAGTGGCACCGGTACCCACTTGCAGGCCGGTGGGTGTGGTGCTGCCATCGGCCAGCTGGGCGCCCGGCTGACGCAGGGTCTGATAGTAGAGGTCTTCGAACACAGCGCGCCCGCGCTTGAAACCAACGGTATTGACGTTGGCCAGGTTGTTGGAGATCACATCCAGATTGAACTGGCTGGAGTCCATCCCGGTTTTGGCAACATAAAGCGCACGCATCATGGCGGTGTTTCCTCAGTATTCTTGTTGGTATTCGGTTTGGCGTAATGCAGATCAGCCCATGGCCAGCAACTGGGTGGCTTTCTGATCGTTCTGATCAGCGTTCTGCATCAGCTTGATATTCATGTCGTACTGGCGACCGTGAGAGATCATCTGCACCAGGCTTTCCACCGCATTGACATTACTGGCTTCCAGCGTTTCCGGTACCAGCTTGACATTGGTATCGGCGGTGGCGGTGTCACCATTATTCATGCGGAACAAGCCATCCGGCCCCTTGTACACTTCCTTGGCACCGGGATTGACCAGCTTGATCTGGCCCAGCAGCTGCGGGGTACGGTCCTTGCCGTTTTGCGGCACACCAACCACCGAACCATCCTGTCCCAGCTGCACCTGATAGCCGGTAGGAATGGTAATCGGGCCACCATCACCGCTGATGGGCAGGCCACTGCGGGTGCGCATCATGCCGTTGGCGTCCAGCACATAACCACCGTCACGGGTATAGGCCTCGCTGCCATCGGCAGCCTGTACGGCAAAGAAACCGGGAGAGCCCAGGGCAAAATCGCTGGGGCTGCCGGTATGCATCAGGCTGCCCTGACTCATGTCGTGGCCAATGGTGTTGTCCACCACATAGGTGCGGGTTGGAGCACCAGGCCCTACCACCGGCAAGGCACGGAATGATGCCAGATCGGCCTTGAAGGCATTGGTATGGGCATTGGACAGATTATTGGCCGTGGTTGCCTGCTGCAAATCAACATGTTTGGCACCGGTCATGGCCAGGTACAGCATCTTATCCATTGAATCCCCGCTTCTTCAGGCTGTGGTGATTGTGATCAGTTACAGGTTGATGATGGTCTGCATCAAGGTGTCTTCGGTCTTGATGGTCTGGGCATTGGCCTGGTAGAAGCGCTGCGCCGTAATCATGTTGACCAGTTCCGCCGTGAGGTCGACGTTGGAGTCTTCCAGCGCCTGCGACTGTACGGTACCTGCATTACCGGAACCTGGCGCATTGTAGGCCGGCACACCCGATTGCAAGGTCTGCTGCCAGCGGTTGCCGCCTTCATTCTGCAGGCCTTGCGAGTTGGTGAAGGTAGCCAGTGCCACCTGCCCGATGATCTTGTTCTGACCATTGGAGAAGCTGGCCATGATATTGCCGTGGGTGTCGATGTTCATGCTGCTCAGGGTACCCGGAGCATAGCCATCCACGGTTTCGGTCGGCGTACCGGAAGCCTGGGCCACCTGGGTGGAGCCGGTGTAGTCAATGCTCAGGGTAACTGGCGAGGACGAACCATTTACCGGGGTGGGGCTGAAGGTAACGCTGAACGGCGTGGTGTTGGTCAGATTACCCGAGGTGTCGTAATTCATGGTGTAGGTATTGGGCGTGGTGGCCGGATTGCCGTCCACATAGGCCGTTACCGTCCATGGTGTGCCACTGGTGGTAGCCGTGCCCTTGACGTAGTACAGGGTCAGGTTGTGCTGATTACCCAGACTGTCATATACCTGTGCGGCATTGGACCAGTTGAAGGTGTTGGTATTGGTGGGGTCCAGCGGGGTAACCGTCGGGGTAGTCAGCCGCGAATCCACATTGACCCCCATGGTGACCTTGGTGGTGGCTGCCGGGGAAATCAGGTTGGTTTGCAGTTTCAGGTCGGTCACCGGCCCCTGGGTTACCACGCCATTATTGGCCATCCAGCCTTGCAGGCGGTCGTTGCCATTGACGATGTAGCCATCCTTGTCCACCTGGAACTGGCCGTTACGGGTGTAAGCCAGCGAGCCGGTGGACGAGGTAGGGTTCTGCCGTACGATGAAAAAGCCATTATTGTTGATGGCCAGATCAAGGCTACGTCCGGTAGGCGTAATGTTGCCGGCACTGAAGGACTGGGTTACCGCACTTACCTGCGAGCCGATACCGGCACTGGTACTGGCCACGCCGTAAAAGCTGGTGGAGAACAGATCGCTGAACTCGGTACGCGAGCTCTTGAAACCCACCGTGCTGGCATTGGACACGTTATTGCCAATGGTATCCAGCTGCGAGGACGCCGAATTCAGACCACTCAGACCTTGTTGAAAACCCATGGTACTACTCCCCGAAACCTGATTACGCTAATGAACGGACTTAAGACAGCTGGGCGACGTTGGCAAGGCCAACGCTGGTGCCATCCTTCATGATCAACTGTGGCGAACCGCTGGCCCAGCTCACTGCAGTCACCGCCTGATTGGCATAAGGCGTGGCAGTGACGGCGGTGCTGCTGGCGCTGGTAGCCTGGGCAGAGAAGGTGTATTTGCCGGTAGGCAGCTGGTTGCCATTGGCATCCTTGCCATCCCAATTGAAGGAATTCAGGCCAGTGCTGGGGCTCTTCACCGTGAGGGTATCCACCACCGTGCCATTGGCATCCTTGATGCTGACGGTGTAATCGGTTGCCGCACCACTCAGATTGACTGCCCCTTGTACCGAACTACCGCTGGTAAGGTTGAGCGCACTGCCCGGCACCAGCGCCTGCTTGCCAATCATGGTGGCTGCCATCAGCGACTGGTTGGCGGCCTGCGACTGCACCAGGCTTTGCATGGCGGTGTTGAGGGTCTGCATGCCGGACACCTGGCTGATCTGCGCCATCTGGCTGGTGATCTGACTGTTGTCCATCGGATTCATCGGATCCTGCGCTTGCAACTGGGTGACCAGCAATTTCAAGAAGCGGTCCTGAATACCCTGGGCACTGGTATCGGTATTGGAATTGGTCGAGCTGGTTCCGCTGCTGGAATTACCGTTCAGCACTGCATACGGATTGGACGAGGAATTAACCGAGCTGGTCATGGCATGGGCCTTTCATCACTGACCCAGCTGCAGGGTTTTCTGCAGCAAGGTCTTGGCGGTATTCATCATTTCCACATTGGTCTGATAAGAACGCGAGGCGGAAATCATGTCGGACATTTCCTCGACCGGATTGACATTGGGCATGTTCACATAGCCTTTTTCGTCCGCCAGAGGATTACTGGGGTCATACTTCAGACGCGGCGGCGTCTGGTCTTCCACAATCGAAGTCACCCGCACCCCCGCCACTTGCGGCTGGGAGGCACTGACCGGCAAGGCCGTAAACACCACATGACGGCCCTTGTAAGGCTGACCAGTGGAGCTGGTGGCACTTTCCGCATTGGCGATATTGCTGGCCACCACGTTAAGCCGCATCGACTGGGCGGTCAGCGCGGAACCGGAAATGGCAAAAATATTGGCAAGAGACATGTTTACTGGCCTCCACCGGTAATGGCGCTGTTCAGCGTGGAAATGCGCTTGCTCAGGAAGGTCAGCGTGGACTGGTACTGCAGCGCGTTATCGGCAAATGCGGCACGCTCCACGTCCATGTCCACGGTGTTACCGTCCAGGCTTTGCTGTACCGCATTGCGATACTGCACGGCAGGCTTGCCGGCGGCACCTGCGGCATCGCCCGGCAAGTGACGCGCATCGGTCACGTTCATGGCCAGCTTGTTCTGGCTGCCCTGTGCTGATTGCAAGGCCTGCTTGAAATCAAAATCCACTGCCTTGTAATTGGGGGTGTCGGCGTTGGCAATATTGCTGGCAATGACTTCCTGGCGGTATGCGCGCAGATTGAGCGCCCGCTGCTGAAAATCGAATTCCTTGCCAATCTTGTCCAACATGACCATGCCTCCCTGAATGTGCACTCTCATTAGCAGGAATCATGCCAACCCAATAGCAAACCGTAGATGCCTGATTTTATTGACTGGAGGCCGATCTCGCCGTCCCATGGGAACAGTACGGGTCCGGCAAGGCGGCAAGTTTTGCCGCTGTGCCACCTCGGCTGCCGCCTGCGGCAAAAATAAAACCGCCACTACCTGATGGCAGCGGCGGCCTTGTTTTACTGAACCGGACACCGGAGTGCCGGAAGCAGGCATCAGCCCTCTCGGACCTCGAAGTCGTGGGTGATGTCAGCAGTCTTGCCGAGCATGATGGAGGCCGAGCAGTATTTTTCTGCCGACAGCTTGATGGCACGCTCCACCACTTCCGGTTTTAATTCACGCCCGGTCACCACAAAGTGGAAATGAATCCTGGTGAACACCTTGGGTTCGCTATCCGCGCGTTCGGCTTCCATTTCCACCCAGCAGTCGGTCACTTGCTGGCGGGATTTTTTCAGGATGGAAATCACGTCATAGCTGGTACAGCCAGCCGTACCCAGCAGCAGCAGCTCCATCGGCCGCGGGCCCAGATTACGGCCACCACCTTCCGGCGCTCCGTCCATCACCACCGCATGGCCGCTGCCGCTTTCGCCCATGAAACACACGCCATCCACCCATTTCAGCCTTGCTTTCACTGCCAGTCCCTTCCTGTTTTGTTGCGCGCAGGTGCGCCTGATTGGCACAGACTATCATTCCGGATTTGGGCAGACAAAGATTAGCCGGTAAAATGGAAAGATTGCCCTGTTATAAAGCCATCATGCTGGTACTTGGAATCGAATCATCGTGCGACGAAACCGGCGTTGCACTGTACGACCTCACGGCGGGCCTGGTTGCCCACCAATTGCATACACAAATGGCAATGCACGCCGAATACGGTGGCGTGGTGCCAGAACTTGCCAGCCGCGACCATATCCGCCGCGTCATCCCGCTGACCGAAGCCTGCCTGGCCGATGCCGGCAAAACCCTGGCCGATGTCGATGCCATTGCCTACACCCAGGGCCCCGGTCTTGGTGGTGCGCTGATGGTGGGAGCCAGCGTGGCCAATGCGCTGGCCTTCGGCCTGAACATTCCGGTGATCGGCGTCCATCATCTGGAAGGCCATTTGCTGTCGCCGCTGCTGGCCGACCCGCGTCCGGACTTTCCCTTCATTGCCTTGCTGGTTTCCGGCGGCCACACCCAGCTGATGGCGGTGCATGGCATCGGCCAGTATGAAGTACTGGGCGAAACACTGGACGATGCCGCAGGCGAAGCCTTCGACAAAACCGCCAAGCTGCTGGGCCTGCCCTACCCCGGCGGCCCGCTGCTGTCACGCCTGGCCGAGGAAGGCGACCCGAACCGTTTCAATCTGCCGCGCCCCATGCTGCACAGCGACAACCTGGACATGAGCTTCTCCGGCCTGAAAACTGCCGTGCTGACCCTCAGCAAGCAGGTTGAAGCCGAGCACGGCCAGATTGACGAGCAAACCCGCAAGGATATTTGCCGCGCCTTCCAGGAAGCCATTGTCGAAGTGCTGGTCAGCAAATCGCTCAAGGCGCTGAAACAGAGCGGCATGAAAAAGCTGGTGGTAGCCGGCGGCGTCGGTGCCAACAAGCAGTTGCGTGCCACGCTGGATCAGGCCGCCAGCCGCCGCAAGCTGGAGGTGTACTACCCGCCACTGGCGCTGTGCACCGACAACGGCGCGATGATTGCCTTTGCCGGCGCCATGCGCCTGCGCCATGCCATCCCGCCGGGCAGCTACTCCATCAAACCACGCTGGGACCTGTCCACGCTTCCCGCTGCTTAATATCCCGTCGGCACAGCACGCTGTGCCGCACAGAAACCAGACATGATCCAATTGAAAAACCTCAGCCTGCGTCGCGGGCTGAAAGACTTGCTGATCGACGCCAGCCTCACCCTAAACCCCGGTTACAAGACCGGCCTGGTGGGGGCCAACGGTGTGGGCAAGTCCAGCCTGTTTGCCTTGCTCAAGGGCGAATTGCATGCCGATGCCGGTGATGCCGACATTCCCAAGCAATGGGTGATGGCGCATGTGGCGCAGGAAACCCCGGCGCTGGACACCGCCGCCATCGACTATGTACTGGATGGCGATCAGGAATTGCGCCAGCTGGAAGCCGAACTGGCCGCGGCCGAAGCGCGTGATGATGGCAGCGCCATTGGTCATCTGCATGGCGAACTGGCACGTATTGAAGCCTATTCCGCCCCGGCCCGTGCCGCCAAGCTGTTGACCGGCCTGGGCTTTGCCGTGGAAGCACACCGTAACCCGGTGAAGAGTTTCTCCGGCGGCTGGCGCATGCGGCTGAACCTGGCCCAGGCGCTGATGTGCCGCTCCGACCTGCTGCTGCTGGACGAACCCACCAACCACCTGGATCTGGAAACCGTGCTGTGGCTGGAAGACTGGCTGCAAAGTTATCCGGGCACCTTGCTGATCATCTCGCACGACCGCGACTTCCTGGACAGCATTTGCAGCCATATTGCCGAAGTGGCCAACCAGACCCTGACGCTCTACACCGGCAATTACAGCCAGTTTGAAACCATGCGGGCGGAAAAGCTGGCACGCCAGCAGGGCGAATATGACAAGCAGCAACGCCAGATCGCCCATCTGGAATCCTTCATCACCCGCTTCAAGGCCAAGGCTACCAAAGCCAAGCAGGCGCAAAGCCGGGTGAAGGCACTGGAAAAGCTGGAGCGCATTGCCCCGGCCCACGTCGCCTCGCCGTTTGATTTTCACTTCGACAGCCCGGACAACCTGCCCAACCCGCTGCTGCGGCTGGACAAGGTGGATATCGGCTATGGCAGCACCACCATCCTGCGCGGGCTGTCGCTGTCAGTGGAAGCCGGCAGCCGCATCGGCCTGCTGGGGGTGAACGGCGCCGGTAAATCCACGCTGGTGAAGCTGCTGGCGGGCGACCTGCCGCAGCAGGCAGGTGAGGTGATCAAGGCGCAAACGCTGAAGATTGGCTATTTCGCCCAGCATCAGCTGGAAACCCTGCGTGAGGACGAATCACCGCTGCAGCACATGCAGCGGCTGGCACCGACGGTGCGCGAGCTGGAACTACGCAGCTTTCTGGGCGGTTTCAACTTCCGTGGCGACACGGCAACCGACTTGGTCGGCCCGATGTCCGGTGGCGAAAAAGCCCGTCTGGCGCTGGCGATGATCGTCTGGCAAAAGCCCAACCTCTTGCTGCTGGACGAACCCACCAACCACCTGGACCTGGAAATGCGCCACGCGCTGACGCTGGCCTTGCAGGACTTCTCCGGCGCGCTGATTGTGGTATCGCACGACCGCAGTCTGCTGGAATCCACCACCGACCTGTTCTGGCTGGTAAGCGACGGCACGGTCAAGCCGTTTGATGGCGATCTGGAAGACTACCGTCAGTGGCGTCTGGCCCAGCTGGCCGAAGGCAACAAGCCATCCAGTGGCGACGCCCAGTCGGTGAACCGCAAGGAACAAAAGCGCCAGGAAGCCGAAGCCCGCCAGAAACTGGCGCAGCTGAAAAAGCCGCTGCTGAGCAAACTGGCCAAGCTGGAGAAGCAACTGGAGCAGTTGAGCACGGAAAAAAACCAGCTGGATGCTTTTATGTCTGACGAAGACGCCTATAGCGACGCCAATAAGAGCAAGCTGGCCGAAGCCGTCAAGCGACTGGGCGTGGTCAGCAGCGAACTGGTACAGGTGGAGGAAGACTGGATGCTGTTGCAAGAAGAGCTGGAAGCGCTGGAGAGCAGCGCACAGGCCGACTGAAACCGTTGCCTGCCAAGGGTTGTGGCCGGTCAGCCACGGTCACACCCTTGCAGCCGGCTGCAATTATCCACAGCAATCAGCGGATAACTCTGTGGATAAGTACTGAACAAATAAAAAAAGTCTTTTGCCGTGAGCCACTTGCTGGCGCTGCCTAGAAAAAAGGCAGATCAGCAAGATTCAATGCCTAATTTGACAAGTCTGCAAACAAGGCAAGCCAGGATATTGAAAAACTATTCTAAGTCATTGTTTTTAATTAATTATATATAATATATATTAGCAATTTAATTGCATTAATTATAATTAAAATTCCATAAGCATAACGACTTCATTGCCACATCTTTTCCACATCAACTTCACCGCCAGCTCATGTATCCTAGCCAGCCTGCTGCAACAGCTTGCCGGGATTCATGATGCCGTTCGGATCAAATACTGCTTTCACACCGCGCATCAGGGCGATATCCGCTGCCGAACGCGTTATGCCCAGATAATCGCGCTTGAGCAAGCCCACGCCGTGTTCTGCTGACATGCTGCCGGCAAACTCCGCCACCAGTGCGAACACCTGCTCATTGACCTGCTCACAGGCATGACGAAAATCTGCCAGCGCCCAACTGGCCGGTTTCAGAACATTGATGTGCAGGTTGCCATCGCCGATATGGCCGTACCACAACACCTCGAAGTCCGGGTAATCGCGTTCCAGCAAGGATTGCAAACGTGCCACAAAGTCAGGCAGTCGACTGAGCACCACCGAGATGTCGTTCTTGTACGGCGTATACGGTGTGATGGCAGCGCTGATGCCCTCACGCAAGCGCCATAGCGCCTTGGCTTGCTGTTGTGACTGCGCCATCACGCCATCAGCCACCCAGCCCTGCTCCATGCAGTCAGCAAACACCTGCAAGACAGCTTCTTCCTGTAACTGCGCTGCGGTTTCCAGCTCCAGCAATACATAAAAAGGCTGACGTTCTGCCAGCGGTGCGCTTGCCTGCTCGACAGCCAGCACATGGGTCAGTGCCAGGTCGGAAAAGAATTCGAAAGCCTGCAGCGTGAGCGCGCTGCGAAAAGCGTGAAACACCGCCATGATGTCTGCCAGCCTGGGCAGGGCCAGCAATAGCACCGTGGTGGACGGTGGCGGGTCGGTCAGGCGCATGGTGGCAGCCACCACCAGCCCCAGCGTACCTTCCGACCCAACAAACAGATGGCGAAAATCATAGCCGGTATTGTTCTTGGCAAGGCCCAGATTGCACTCCAGCACCTCACCGCTACCACTCACCACGGTAAGGCCAGCCACCCAGTCACGGGTCATGCCGTAGCGCACCACCCGGATACCACCTGCATTGGTAGCAATATTGCCGCCAATCTGGCTGGAGCCACTGGAAGCGAAGTCCACCGGATAATACAAGCCATGATCGGCAGCAAACTGCTGCAAGGCGGCAGTGACCACGCCTGCCTGACAGCGTACGGTGCGTGCCAGCGGGTCAAAACCGTCAATCCGGTTCATGCGCTCCAGCGACACCACTACCTCGCCCTGCACGGCAACAGCACCGCCAGACAGGCCGGTACGGCCGCCAGAGGGGACAATACCCAACCCCTGCGCATTGGCCCAGCGCACTACGGCCTGCACTTCTTCGATACTCACCGGAAACACGATGGCAGCCGCCTGCGGCGTGGTGTAGCGCGTCCAGTCCTGGCCATAGCGCTCACACGTTTCTGCATCAAGGTGGATACGATCGGCAGACAGAATGGCCTGCAAGCTGGTCAACTGGGCGGCGGTAAGCACGGCGAGGCTTTCTATTGGGGCCATAAACAAGCAATGTCGGCAGCCTAGCACAGCTGGCAGATATGAAAAAAGCCGCTCCCAATGGAAGCGGCTTGTGGCTTGCTGGCCGGAAATCAGGCGACAGCAGGCTGCTTTTGCAGCATGGCCACCAGTTCGGCAATCTTACGCTTGAGTTCGCGACGATCAACGATCATGTCGATGGCACCCTTTTCCAGCAGGAATTCGGAACGCTGGAAGCCTTCCGGCAGGGTTTCACGCACGGTCTGTTCGATCACGCGCGGGCCGGCAAAGCCGATCAGCGCGCCCGGCTCGCCAATCACCACATCACCCAGGAAGGCGAAGGAGGCGGACACACCACCCATGGTGGGATCGGTCAGCACCGAAATGAAAGGCAGCTGGTCATCGGTCAGCAGTTGCAGAGCGGCACTGGTCTTGGCCATCTGCATCAGCGAATTCAGGCCTTCCTGCATGCGCGCACCACCGGATGCCGCCACGCAAATGAACGGGGCCTTGGCTTCGATAGCGGCTTGTACGCCACGCACGAAGCGCTCACCCACCACCGAACCCATGGAGCCGCCAATAAAGCGGAACTCAAAGGCTGCCACCACGGCCGGCATGGAGTGGATGCTGCCTTGCATCACAACCAGCGCATCGTCTTCGCCGGTGCTGCTTTGTGCGGCGGCCAGGCGGTCCGGATAGCGCTTGCCATCCTTGAACTTCAGAATGTCCACCGGCTTGACTTCGGCACCGATTTCGCGGCGGCCTTCATCATCCAGCAGCATGTCCAGCCGCTGACGGGCATTCAGCGGATGGTGATGATTACATTTCGGACAAACCTGCAGATTGCTCTCCAGGTCGGTGTAATACAGTACGGCTTCACATGCCGGGCACTTGCTCCACAGCCCCTCCGGTACCGCTGAAGGCTTGTCGGCGCGGGAATCGCGCTTGATCTTCGGCGGCAGGAGCTTGTTCAACCAGCTCATGCTGACTCCTTGCTCAACACAACCCGGCCAGACCAGCCGGGTTGTCAGTAAAACGGGGTGATGTCACCCCGTTTGCGTGTTCCTTAAAGAATGGCAGCTTTCAATTCCGCTACCAGACCGGTCAACCGCTCTTTGGCGGTTTGTTCTGTAGCCGCCTCGATTTCCTGCACCAGTCGGCTCCCCACCACCACGGCATCGGCCGTCACGGAGATGGCCTTGGCTGTGGCGGCATCGCGAATGCCGAAGCCAACGCCAATGGGAACCTGAATATGTGCTCTAAGGGCGGCAATTTTACGCGCTACATCGTCAATGTCCAGATTTCCTGCACCGGTGACGCCTTTGAGCGACACATAATAGACATAACCACGTGCGTGACGGGCGATTTCGCGCACCCGTGCCTCTGGCGTGGTAGGGGCAATCAGGAATACCGGGTCCAGATCGGCAGCAATCAATGCTGCCGACAGATCAGCCGCTTCTTCCGGCGGGCAATCCACGGTCAGTACGCCATCCACACCCGCTTCACGGGCAGCAGCGGCAAACGCCGCATAGCCCATGACGAATACCGGGTTGAGATAACCCATCAGTACGACTGGCGTGGTGGTGTTGGTTTTGCGGAATTCCGCCACCATGGCCAGCACATCGCGCAAGCCCACCTTGTGCACCAGTGCGCGTTCCGATGCGCGCTGGATCACCGGACCGTCGGCCATCGGGTCGGAAAACGGCACGCCCAGTTCGATGATGTCGGCACCACCATCCACCAGACCGTGCATCAGCTCGACGGTGCGGGACGGATGCGGGTCCCCGGCGGTAATGAAGGGAATCAACGCCTTCTTGCCCTGCAGGGCAGCAAAACATGCAGCAATACGTGACATAAGCCTTCCTTCGCCTTGTTACAGCGTGATACCGGCCAGGCCGGCCACGGTATTGATGTCCTTGTCGCCACGGCCGGACAGGTTGACCAGAATCACCTTGTCCTTGCCCATGGTGGGCGCAACCTTGGCAGCCCAGGCCAGCGCATGGCTGGACTCCAGCGCCGGAATGATGCCTTCCAGGTGACAGCAATCATGGAAAGCCGCCAGGGCTTCCTTGTCGTCGATGGCAACGTATTCGGCGCGGCCGATGTCCTTGAGATAACTGTGCTCAGGACCGACACCCGGGTAATCCAGACCGGCAGATACCGAATGGGTTTCCACCACCTGGCCATTGGCATCCTGCATCAGATAGCTCTTGGCACCGTGCAGCACGCCCACGCCGGCACCACCGGACAAGGGTGCCGCATGCATGCCGCTGTCAATGCCGTGACCACCGGCCTCCACGCCCACCAGGCGCACGCCATCCACATTGATGTAGGGGTAGAACATGCCGATGGCGTTGGAGCCACCACCCACGCAAGCGACGACGACATCCGGCTGGCGACCGGTCAGCTCCGGCATCTGCTCTTTGGATTCTTCGCCGATCACCGACAGGAAGTCGCGCACCATCATCGGATACGGGTGCGGGCCGGCCGCCGTACCCAGAATGTAGAAGGTGCTGTCGACATTGGTCACCCAGTCGCGCATGGCTTCGTTCAATGCGTCCTTCAGGGTTTTGGAACCGGACTCCACCGGCACCACGGTGGCACCCAGCAGCTTCATGCGGAATACATTGGGCGACTGGCGCTTGATGTCCTCCGCGCCCATGTAGACAAAGCATTCCATGCCATAACGTGCAGCCACGGTAGCGGTAGCCACGCCATGCTGGCCGGCACCGGTTTCGGCAATCACACGCTTCTTGCCCATGCGGCGTGCCAGCAGGGCCTGACCGATGGCATTGCTGATCTTGTGTGCGCCGGTGTGGTTGAGGTCTTCACGCTTGAAGAAAATCTGCGCACCGCCCAGTTGTTCCGACCAGCGTTTGGCGTGGTAGATGGGGCTGGGACGGCCCACATAGTGTTTCAGCTCCTGGCGAAACTCTTCCCAGAAGGTGGGGTCGGCCTTGACGCGCTCGTATTCGTTCTTGAGCTCGTCCAGTGCCGCCATCAAGGTTTCGGCAACATAGACGCCACCATACGGGCCGAAATGGCCTTTTGCATCCGGAAGATCATACCGCTCCATGCCTTGCTCCTGATATGAACGCTGCCATTCTGGCAGCATCTTTGATTCCCTTGGCTGCTTCCACTCCGCTGGAAACATCCACCGCCGCCGGCCGCACTGCGGCCACGGCTTGTCCGATATTGTTGTCATCCAGCCCGCCGGACAAAATCAACGGCAGAGGCAGGTTTTCCGGCAGCAAGGTCCAGTCAAAAGTGGTACCGGTGCCACCATGTGCGCCTTCGACAAAGGCGTCGGTCAACAGCCCGCGCGCATCCGGGTATTGGGCTGCCGCGGCGCTCAGGTCGAGGCCTGGCTTTACCCGTACTGCCTTGAGATAAGGCCGCTGGAAAGAACGGCAGAATTCCGCACTTTCTTCACCATGAAACTGCAGGATGTCGATGCTGCAAGCACTCAACACCTCTTCCACCCAGCTGCGCTCCGGGTTCACAAACAATGCCACCACGCTGACAAAGGGCGGCAATGCGGCAATCACCGCTTGGGCCTGGGCGATGCTGACATTGCGCGGGCTTTTCGGATAAAACACCAGGCCGATGGCATCGGCACCCAGGCGGGCGGCTTCGACACCATCTTCCGGGCGGGTAATACCGCAAATCTTGATTCTGACTGTCACTTCATCTCCACAAGGCCAGGCGCGCCGGTTCAGCCAGCGTCGGCAGGGCAAACTGCACGGGATAACCCACACCGGTCAGGTACAAACCGTCCGGCATGAAGGTGGGCGGTGCCCGGGTACGGTCCCGTGCCGCCAGCAGGGCTTGCAAGTCGGCCTCATCCAGACTGCCCTTGCCCACATACAGCAGCGCGCCAACGATATTGCGCACCATGTGGTGCAGGAAGGCATCGGCCATCAGGTCAAAGCGGATCAAACCGCCCTGCTCGCTGATATCCAGTTGCTGCAAGTTCTTGAGCGGGCTCTTGGCCTGACATTCGGCAGCACGGAAGCTGGAAAAATCATGCTGTCCCAGCAAGCACTGTGCAGCACGACGCATGGCATCCACATCCAGTTGCTGGTGATACCAGCCCACCTTGCCAGCCAGCAGACAGGGGCGCACCGGATGAGTCAGCAGGAAATAGCTGTAAGAGCGCGAAAAAGCAGAGAAACGGGCGTGAAAGTCGTCTGACACCTCGCGCGCCCACACCACCGCCACTTCGTGCGGCAGCAAGGCATTCACTCCGCGCACCCATGCCGTCAGCGGACGTACCGTCTGCGTATCGAAATGCACCACCTGCATGGCGGCGTGCACACCGGCATCGGTACGGCCAGCGGCCAGCGTTGTAATTTCATGACCGGCAATCCGGCTGATGGCCTGGTTCAGTTTGTCCTGAACGGTATTGCCATGCGGCTGAGTCTGCCAACCGGAGAATGCCCGACCGTCATACTCGATGCCGAGCGCTATTCTCATGCCCACACCTTCACTAGCAAACATCGCACAGTCCGGGTGGCTAACCCGTGCTGCAAGTATTCAAAGCATCAACTCTACCCTATCCAGCAGGGTTTACGCCATGTTGACATGCAAGAAGCCGGCAAGGCGGCGTTGCCGGGTAGGCCATGAAAAACGGGGATGCTGTTGCATCCCCGTATCTGTTGCGCCCCCCGGAAGCTAGACAGTCTGCCCGGCTTCCTTCATCAGCGCTTCGGCAGTTTCCTTGTCGCCCATTTCCAGATACAGCTTGGCCAGCTCCATCTTGTCATTGGCTTCGGACTGCGGTGTTGGCGCTGCTGCCTGCGGTGCCTGCTTGCTGACCGGCGCCTCAGGTGCTGGCGAGGCGGGAAGGTCGGACAGGAAATCCATGTCCAGCATGGGTTCCGGTGCCTGTTTTACCGCATTTTCCAGCTCCTGCTCACCCAGTGAAGCAAAGGCATCCAGTCCGCTCAGCGGGTCATTATGCTCGGCGGCGGGTGGTAATGGTGCCGGGCCTGCCGGTGGTTTTTGCAGGAACTCCGTATCCAGTGCCGGCTCTGGCGGCGGTTCCACGGCTCCCAGTTCGGTAGCCAGATCAATCCCGCCTTCCGCTGCCACGGCAGTCGCTGCGGTGTGCTCAGCACTGGCAGGGGTCAGTCGCACCGGTTGCAGGTCTATCGGGCTAGCCATCGCTACTGGTTGCATATCGAACAAGGGATGCTCCGGTGCCAGGGTACGACCCAGCTCACACACCCGCATCCATAGCGTACTGTCTTTGCCGAAAATGCCACGCGCCGTGGTGGCCTCAGCAATGAAACCATCCTTGTCCGGCATCATGGCCAGCACTTCCAGCAGTTTGTAGCGCAAATCCTGCCGCATGGGTTCACGCACCAGACCTTCGCGCAAAATGTCCAGCGCCTGATCCAGCCGACCATAAGCCAGATAAACCTCGGCCTCGGCAATCAGGTCGACCGAAGCCAGATCGATACCCTCGCCGCGCTTGATGCCACTCATCAGTGTGGTCAAGGGACCCATGGTCAACATCGAAGGATTATCCGCTGCGGGCAAGGGCTCGGCAGGCGGCTGCTCAGCTTCCTGTTTGTTGCGGCGTCTGCGCTGGGCCAGCAACAGGCCGGACAAACCGATTACCGCCGCACCACCCGCCAGGGCGGCGGTGTTGTCATGCAAGACTGCCAGCACATCATCCACCAGGAAGCTGGCTGGTTTTTCCGCCTCAGGCGCCTTGCTGACGACAGGCTTGGCTGGCGTGACTGCCTTGCTGGCTTCAGCATGCGGGGCAGAAGCGACTACGGGCTGCGCTGCTGCTTGCGGCGCAGATGCGCTTGCATGACTGGCTGCGGGCTCGGCCATTGCCTGACTGGCAACCGGCTTGTTCTGGGCAGCAATGGCTGCGGCACTGGCCTCTGCAGCCTTGGCCAGCTGCATGATGCGAATCTTTTGTTCCAGTTCCTGCGCTTTTTGTTGTGCCTGCTGCAAGACCTGATCCTGACGTTGCAGGATATTTTTCAGCCGTGCCTCCTGCTCATTGATTGCAGCACCCGGACTGACGCCCTTGATGGCGGAAACCTGTGGTGCCGATGCCGCAGAGGCCGATGCAGCTGGCTTGGCCGTTGCTGCCGGCACTTTCACCATGGGCTTGAGACTTACCGCATCGGGCGGCACAACCGGCTTGGCCGGAGCCTCATGCGGCGTGACTGCTGGCGTGACTGCGGACGCGGCCACCGGTGCCGCTGGCGCAGCAGCCGCCACCGGCTTGCCAAGAGGCTTTTCTTCACCCAAGGCTTGCTTCAGTGGATGACTGGCCGGTGCTGCGGCCAGATGCCATGCCGCCGGATATTTCAATGCCGTACCAGCACGCAGGCGATTGACATCACCGCCGATGAAGGCATCGGGATTCCCCTCGTACAAGCGCCCTGCCGTTTCAACGGCCGAACCGCCACCTTTCATGCGGGAGGCAATGCGCGACAGGGTATCGCCATGGCGCACACGATAAACCTTCAAGGGTTGTACCTGAGTGGCGGCAAGCTTGCTGTCAGGTGCAGGCGTGACGGCATGTTCTTCTACCGTGTAGCCATTGGGATCAAGCAACAGGGTATAGCGCTTCTGGGCATGTACATTGGCAGCCCCCACATCCAGCCGGAAGGCAAGTACAGGCTCATTCAGCGGGCGGGTGCTGCGCAGCTGCAATACCGACTTGTCGGCCACGCGGGTCAACTGGTGCGAGATCGAGGCAATCAGCTGGCTCTGCTCGGCACTGGGGCTGCCTTGCAAGCTGTCGGCGGTCAGTGCCACATGTATATTGTCGGTTTGCCTTGCAGCGGTGCCAAATAACTCCAGCTCGGCCACCAGCGGTTCGCCCAGTTTGGAGTTCACTTTCAGTTGCCCCAGGCCCAAACTGCCCAGCCGCGGCATCTGGTCCGGTGCTACCACCGACTTCTTGACGGTATCGTCGTGAGCCGGCTGCTTGTCCTTGCGCGGCGGACCATCACGCAGATAGTCCACTTCAAACTCACGCACCAGACGACCGGCCGGCCAGCTCATTTCCACCGCAAAGCGCAACAAGGGCTCATCGAAATGGCTGGGTCCCTTGACCAGAATCTTCTGAATACTGCCGTCAGGCTTGCGAATGGCCGAGAACTTCAGCACCGGTGCCGACTGGCTGTAGGTAGAAACCAAGGGATATTTGTTGCGATCAGCCAGGCCCACCAGCACATTCCCTTGCGGATCTTCATCCATCACCGGGATTTCTGCCTCGAAGGGCTGGCCTTCGGAAGACAGGACGTGAATGGGCCCCAACCCTGCCAGCGCCGATCCTGCGGCACCCATACCGGCCAGCAACAGCGCCAGCAAGGTCATGCGATGTGTTGAAGCCATGATGCGGACTTCCCTGACTCCTGCTCTGGCAGGTTTTATTACGAATGAACTACCCGGCTTAAACGTGCGCTTGCATCAGGCAAACGGAAAATGCCGGGCGGCACCATGGCACCGCCCGCTACACAAACTGAACCAGTCAGTACACTGCAGACATCATGCACTGATCTTGGCCAGCAAAGCCTCGGCTTCCTCTTTCAGGCTTCCTTGCGCCTCACCGACAAGGTCCTGCAGTACCTCACGGGCACCGTCGCGGTCGCCCATGTCCAGATATACCTTGGCCAGATCAAGCTTGGTGGACAACGGATCATCGAGCAACATGCCGTCGGCAGCAGGAGCAGGTTCCACCGCGGGTGCTGCCGGTGCAGGCGTGGCCGCTACCATGTCCTCATACAAGGATTCAAATCCATCATTGACCGCGGGCGCTGCCGGGGCAGCAGCCGGCTGAGACTCAGCCTTGCTGGCCACAGGCTCGCTAACAGGGCCATCCAGATTGAAATCGAAATCGAGCAGATTGGTCTCGGCTTCCGGTTCCGCTGCCGGTTTTTCGGCGGCTGCAGGTGCCGGTGCTGCCAGCTCGGCGTCCAGATCGAAGTCCAGCATATTGGAAACTTCGGCCGGTTTTTCCGCTACTGTTTCTTCTTCAAACAGCGCAGCACGCAAAGGATCTTCCGCACCTTGCGGGGCAGCAAGCGGCTCGGGTGCCGGGCTGGCTGCAACAGGCTCGGTAGCGCCAAACAATTCCTGATCCAGGTCGATCAATCCATCACTGGCGGGTGCGGGTGCTTCGGCAGGCAGTTCATCAGCAGCCAGTTGATACAGCGCATTGGTAGGATCGATACCCAGCCCCATGGCAGCAACCTTGGCCCATGCCTGGCCCTTGCCGTCGGTGCTGGCGTGGAATTCACGTGCCAGTTTCTCGAAATTGGCAGTATCCGGACGGGCAGCATACAGTTCCAGCAGTTTTTGCCGCACTTCCTGGCGGGACGGATCCTTGGCCAGCGCATCCTTCAGGATTTCCTCGGCCTGCGCATCACGGCCGTAAGCCATATACACTTCGGCCTCAGCTACCGGGTCCACTTCGGCCGCATCAATCGCACCGGACGACTGGGTAAAGTTGGTCATGAAAGAATGACCGCCACTGACCGAGCTGGGGCCACTACCCACAGCAGCGCGGCCCAGTACGGCATTGCTGGCCTGGGTGGAAAGCTGCAGGGAGGAACCGGATGCAGCCTTGCGGCGGCGGGAGAGCAGCACTCCAAGAGCACCCAGCAGACCGACACCGGCAACCCCGCCGCCAATCAACGGCAGGTTATCAATCAGGCCATCCAGCCAGGAACGCTCCGGTGGCGGTGGGGGCGGCGCTACCGGCTTGGGCGCAACCACCGGCTTGGGTGCCGGCGCAGCAACCGGTGCCGGGGCAACAGCCGGCGTGCTTGCAGTTGCATCGACGACGGGAGCGGAGGTGGCCGGTACCGCAGCAGCAGCTTGCGATGCCATGGGCTTACCGCTTTGCAGCGACTTGAGTTGTTGTTCCAAGGCAGCAATGCGCGCTTCTGCATCTTTCAGCGACTGTTCGCGCGCAGAAACCTGTTGTTCCAATACCGACAGCTTGCCATCCGGCTGTGCACCGGCAGCCTCGGCAGGCACCAGTTTCAGTACATCACCATTCTTGCCCTTGGCTGCAGGCGGCGCTTTGGCCACTGCCGCTGCAGGCGCGGCAGCCGGAGCAGCAGCAGGTGCAGCAGTGCCATCCGCATGCAGGATGCCATTGACTTGCTCGGCGCTCAGCGCCTTGATCTTGCCGGCAGCGGGCACCTTCATGGTGACACCGGCCTTCAGCTTGTTGGGATTGCCATCATTGAACGCATGCGGATTGGCTTGTACCAGGGCCGCCATGGTTTGTTCAGTCGTGGCGCCAGCCGGCTTGATGCGTGCGGCCATGCCACGCAGGGTGGAGCCGGAGCGGGTTTGCACCACACCGGGGGTGGCGGCATGGGCAGCCTTTGCCTGTTTGCCGGCATAGCGACTGGAAAGATTGTCCTCGGCATACTGCGGCATGTCCTGCACGATGGACTTGGCTTGTGGCGCGTTATAGCTGGCAGGATCCAGCAGCACCGTGTATTCGCGGACCGAACGGCCAGAACTGGTCTTGGCTTCTACCACAAAACGCAGATAAGGATCGTTGATGGGTGTGGCAGAGCTTACCCGGATGACTGCACCGCGTGCAGAAGGGACAACATGAAAGCGCAGTGCCGACATGCTGCCGCTGTAATCGACATTCAAGTCCCTGAACGTATCCGGACTGGCCAGCCCGATACGGGCCGTTTCCAGCTCGCTTGCGCGCACGCCGGTCAACTCGATATCTGCGTGAAAGGTCTCCCCGAGGTAGGATCGCACATTGATCCTGCCAAGACCGGCCCATACATTTGCCGAACACAGCATGGCTACTGCCAGTACGCTCAGCTTGAATTTTGCCTGATTATTCACAGTCTACCTTCCGGCACTCATTTATCTTGATTTTATATCGCCTGCTCTACCCGCACAGGCACAAAACTGGCAACTAGTGCCATATTAGGCCCTAGCCAAGCTTTTAGCTAGATAACATAACAAGAAAACCCCGGATAACCCGGGGCTTTACATTTATTCAAACAGTCCTGCTTTATACAAGGACTCGGCCAGCAGAACACAGTTGAGTGCGGCACCCACCCGGACATTGTCGGCAGTCAGCCAGAAACTGATGGAATTTCCGGTTTTGCGCAAACGGCTAATCCAGACGCCATCATTACCGGTTGCTTCCATAGGGGTAATGTAACCGCCGTGCTGATCTGCCGATATCAATTGCAAGCCGGCTGCCAGCAAACGATTACGTACCTGGGCCAGATCAATATCACCCGCCACTTCCAGGTTTACCGACCAGGCATGGCCAAAGAATACCGGCACGCGAATACAACTGGCCTCCACTTGCAGTTCGGGTTGCTGCAGCAGACGGCGCAATTCGGCACTCAATGAGCGTTCTTCATCCGAATGACCATCGGCATCGACATCGCCAATCTGCGGCAAGACATTAAAAGCAATGCGCTTGGCAAAAACGGTATTTTCGGAATCACGCTGTGAAAACAGCGCGGTGGTTTGCTCGGCCAGTTCTTCCAGCGCCTTCTGCCCTGCGCCGGATACAGACTGATAGGTGGAAACAGTCAGACGACGCGGCTGCAAAGGCAGCAGGGGTTGCAGCGCCATGGCCAGCGGGGTGACGGTGCAATTGGGCGCAGCCACCAGCGCGCCGGCTTCCAGCCCTTCCAGCTGGCTGCCATTGACCGAGGGCACCACCAGCGGCACTTCCGCATCCAGCCGGTAGGCATCGCTGAAGTCAATCACGGTTACGCCTGCGGCGCGGGCTTGCGGGACATATTCGCGCGCAACATCGCTGCCGGCGACAAAAATGGCCAGCGCCACATTCTCGAAACCGAATTCATCAAGCTGGCGGATGTCCAGTTCCAGATTGCCATAAGCAACGGTAGACGCCTCATGTTCAGGGCCATCAACGGCAAACACACATTCTGCCGGGAACTGGCGTTCGGCCAGCAGTTCGAGAACAGATTGGCCAACCAGGCCAGCGGCACCTACTACAGCAAGCTGCATCATCCGAATAAATCCTTACATTCCTGAAAAGGCTGATATTACCTCAGCCAATAGCAAAGGGCGCATGAAGCGCCCTTTGCAGTGTAGTCGACAACGGCACATTACCGTCTGAAAAAAAGCGTTGCGACTATTTTAACCCGAATCAGCGTTCGATGAGGATACGCAACATGCGGCGCAGCGGTTCGGCCGCGCCCCACAGCAGCTGGTCACCAATCACGAAAGCGGACAGGTACTCACCACCCATGTTCAGTTTGCGTACGCGGCCGACGCCCACTTCCAGGCCACCGGTGATGGCAGCCGGGGTCAGTTCCTTGACGCTGATTTCGCGGTCGTTCGGCACCCATTTCACCCAGTCGTTGCCAGACTTGATGATGGCTTCGATCTCTTCCAGCGGCAGGTCTTTCTTCAGCTTCACGGTCAGTGCCAGGCTGTGGCAGCGCATGGCGCCAATGCGCACGCACAGGCCGTCAACCGGAATGGTGGCGTCGGTTCCCAGAATCTTGTTGACCTCAGCCTGACCCTTCCATTCTTCCTTGGACTGGCCGTTATCCAGCTGCTTGTCGATCCAGGGGATCAGACCACCAGCCAGCGGCGCGCCGAAGAATTCGGTCGGCACGTCTTCGCGGATGGCGGCAGCCACCTTGCGGTCGATTTCCAGAATGGCGGACGACGGGGTAGCCAGTTCGTCGGCCACGGCAGCGTGTACCACGCCCATGCCCTTGATCAGTTCGCGCATGTGGTTGGCGCCACCACCGGAAGCAGCCTGGTAGGTCATGGAGGAAACCCACTCCACCAGACCTTCACGGAACAGACCGCCCATGCCCATCAGCATGATGGAGTTGGTACAGTTGCCGCCGATGTAATCTTTCACACCCTTGGCCAGTGCGCTGTCGATCACGTTGCGGTTGACCGGGTCCAGCACGATGACAGCATCGTCAGCCATGCGCAGGGTGGAGGCCGCGTCGATCCAGTAGCCAGTCCAGCCGGCGGCACGCAGTTTCGGATAGATGTCGCTGGTGTAATCGCCGCCCTGACAGGTGACAATGGCGTCCATTGCCTTCAGTTCGTCGATGTTCTTGGCGTCTTTCAGTGCCGGTACATCACGGCCGATGTCCGGGCCTTTGCCGCCGACATTGGAAGTGGTGAAGAACACCGGTTCGTTGATGACAGCGAAATCGTTCTCTTCACGCATACGTTGCATCAGCACGGAACCAACCATGCCACGCCAGCCTACAAAGCCTACTTTCACGGGTTTCTCCTGGGATCTGTCTCTAAAGTTGCGATTGGCCCGTTAACGCAAGCGCCAGCGGGCCAAGTATTTTTATTACCCCATTGTGCAGCGCGATAGCGCAGGTGGCAATGGGGTCAACCCTATCAGGGTGAAGTTTTTTTTACAGCGCTGCCACCACTGCGTCACCCATGCCGGAGCAGCTGACTTTCTGGCAACCAGCTTCGAAGATGTCGCCAGTGCGGTAGCCTTGAGCCAGTACCGTCTTGACCGCATTTTCCACACGCTGGGCGGCTTCTTCCTGGGCAAAGGTATAGCGCAGCATCATGGCAGCAGACAGGATGGTGGCCAGCGGATTGGCCAGATTCTTGCCGGCGATGTCCGGTGCGGAACCGTGCGAAGGCTCGTACAGGCCCTTGTTGTTCTGGTCCAGCGAAGCCGACGGCAGCATGCCGATGGAGCCGGTGAGCATGGAGGCTTCGTCAGACAGAATGTCGCCAAAGATGTTGCCGGTCACCATCACGTCGAACTGCTTGGGGTTGCGCACCAGCTGCATGGCGGCGTTGTCCACATACATGTGGCTCAGCTCTACCTGCGGGTATTCGCGCGCCACGTCGATCATGATTTCTTTCCAGAACTCGGTGGTTTCCAGCACATTGGCCTTGTCCACCGAACACAGCTTCTTGTTGCGCTTCATGGCAATGCTAAAGGCAACGTGAGCGATGCGGCGCACTTCGCTTTCGCTGTAGCGCATGGTGTTGAAGGCTTCGCGCTCGCCCTGCTCGTTCACACCCATGCCTCGCGGCTGACCGAAGTAGATGTCACCGGTGAGTTCGCGCACGATCATGATGTCCAGACCCGATACCACTTCCGGCTTCAGGGTGGAGGCATTGGCCAGTTCCGGGTACAGGATGGCCGGACGCAGGTTGGCAAACAGGTTCAGGTCCTTGCGGATGGCCAGCAGGCCACGTTCCGGACGCAGCGGACGGTCCAGCGTGTCGTATTGCGGGCCGCCTACCGCGCCCAGCAATACGGCGTCGGCTGCGCGGCACAGTTTCTGGGTGAATTCCGGATACGGCACGCCATAGGCGTCGTAGCCGGCACCGCCCAGCGGCGCTTCTTCCAGCTCGATCGGCAGGCCGTCCTGACGCAGTACATCAAGCACCCGACGTGCCTGGGCAATGATTTCCGGACCAATGCCGTCACCCGGCAATACGGCGATTTTCATGATTTATCCTTTGCTGTCTCTGATTACTTAGTATTTTGAAATCTTCACGCTGCCCACAGCACGATGACGTCAACGGTAAAGCTGCCGTCCGCCTCGATGGCGTAGTAGTCGCGCACTTCCTGGCCAACAGACTGCTGCAACAGGCGGATGGCCTGGCGCAGGGTTTGCGGTGTGCGCATGCGCTCCACCCACACGCCAAATTCCAGCCGCAGCTTTTGCCGTATCACCTGCTGCACTTGCCAGCCGGTAGCGCTCAACGCGGTCAGCCATTCAGCCATGGCGTAGTTGTGGACATGGCTGGTATCGCGCAGTACTTCCACCGCTTGCAGATAGGTATCCAGCAGCGGCTGGCCAGGCGACATCACATCGATGAAGGCAAGCTTGCCACCGGGTTTGAGCACCCGGCGCGCCTCGCGCAGCGCGAGGCCCAGATCACCCCAGTGGTGGGCGGAGTAGCGGCTGAACACGAAGTCGAACTCACCATCGGCAAACGGGAGTTGTTCGGCCGCGCCTTGCCGGGTGGTGAGCGTGCCAAGGCCACGGGATGCCGCCTCGTCTGCCACTACCTGCAGCATGCTGGCGGACAAGTCGTAGGCCACTACGCTGGCAGCATGTTCGGCCAGCTGGAAGCTGACATGGCCGGCACCGCAGCCCAGGTCCAGTACCCGCGCAGCACCGTGCTCACGCACGGCTTGCTGTAGCTGGGCAAACTCCGCGCCCTGGGCGTGTACCTGGCTGTGCAGGTAGGCTGCCGCCTGGGCACCAAATTGTTGCTGGACGTGTTCTGCGTGTGCGCTCTGGCTCATGTCATTCTCCGGTTCAGGCCTGGAGGAACAACCAGGGCTGGGACTGGCGGCGGGCCGCCTCGTAAGACTTGATTTCTTCCGCGTGCTGCAAGGTGAGGCCGATTTCATCCAGACCACCCAGCAGGCAGTGCTTGCGGTGCTCGGTGATGTCAAAGGCAAACGACTGGCCGGACGGGGTGGTGATGGTCTGCGCTTCCAGATCCACCGTCAGGCGGTAGCCTTCGCTGGCTTCGCATTCGCGGAACAGCTGGTCCACCACTTCAGCAGGCTGCACGATGGGCAACAGGCCGTTCTTGTAGCAGTTGTTGAAGAAGATGTCGGCAAAGCTGGGGGCGATCACCACGCGGAAGCCCTGGTCGTCCAGCGCCCACGGTGCGTGTTCGCGGCTGGAACCACAGCCGAAGTTTTCGCGCGCCAGCAGCACTTGCGCACCGGCGTAGCGCGGAAAGTTGAGCACGAAATCCGGATTGAGCGGACGTACGCTGTTGTCCATGCCCGGTTCGCCGTGGTCCAGATAGCGCCATTCGTCGAACAGGTTGGGGCCAAAGCCGGAGCGCTTGATCGACTTGAGAAACTGCTTGGGGATGATCGCGTCGGTATCGACATTGGCACGATCGAGCGGGCACACCAGCCCGTCAAGTTTGTTGAATGCTTTCATGAGATTCTTTCCGAATCAGGCTGCCCTTACTGGGCAGCGTTTTCGATGGCCTGACCAGCCTTCTGGATACCATGGCCGACAGCCTGGCCGCCTTGTCTGAGGTCTTCACCCGCGCCGTGTAAGGTATTGCAGGCAGACAGCAGGATGGTCACAAACAGGCTGAGTGCAATTTTTTTCATGGATGAATTCCTTTCGCAGAATTAAAGCTGACGGATGTCAACAAAATGGCCGGTCACCCCTGCCGCTGCTGCCATGGCCGGGCTGACCAGATGGGTACGCCCACCCTGCCCCTGACGGCCTTCGAAGTTGCGGTTGGAGGTGGAGGCGCAGCGCTCGCCCGGTTGCAGACGGTCGGCATTCATGGCCAGACACATCGAGCAACCCGGCTCGCGCCATTCGAAACCTGCCTCGATGAAAATCTTGTCCAGCCCTTCGGCTTCGGCCTGCGCCTTCACCAGACCGGAACCCGGCACCACCAGCACTTGCTTCACACTGGCTGCCTTTTTACGGCCACGCGCTACTGCAGCGGCTTCACGCAGGTCTTCGATGCGGGAATTGGTACAGGAGCCGATAAACACGATGTCGACCGGAATGTCTTTCACCGGGGTATTGGCAGTCAGACCCATATAGGCCAGCGCGCGTTCAATACTGCCCTTTTTCACCGGGTCGGCTTCGGCAGCCGGGTCTGGCACGATGCCGTCGATATCGGTCACCATTTCCGGCGAGGTGCCCCAGGTCACTTGCGGCTTGATGTCGCTGGCTTCCAGCTCCACCACGGCGTCGAAATGCGCGCCCTCATCCGAATGCAGGGTGTTCCAGTAAGCCACGGCAGCATCCCACTGTGCGCCGGTGGGGGCAAACGGGCGGCCCTTGACGTAGTCGATGGTCTTTTCATCCACCGCCACCATGCCGGAACGGGCACCGGCTTCGATGGCCATGTTGCACAAGGTCATGCGGCCTTCCATCGACAGGCTGCGGATGGCCTCGCCACCGAATTCGATGGCATAGCCGGTACCGCCAGCGGTGCCGATTTTGCCAATAATTGCCAGCGCCACATCCTTGCCGGTAATGCCGGCTGGCAGCGGGCCATTCACCTTCACCAGCATGTTCTTGGACTTCTTGGCGACCAGGCACTGGGTGGCCATCACGTGTTCCACTTCCGACGTGCCGATGCCGTGTGCCAGAGCGCCGAAGGCACCGTGGGTGGAGGTGTGGCTGTCACCACAGACCACGGTCATGCCCGGCAGCGTGGCACCCTGTTCCGGCCCCATCACATGCACAATGCCCTGCCCCTTGTCCTTGAACGGGAAGTAAGCCAGCGCGCCAAAGGACTTGATGTTGGCATCCAGGGTTTCCACCTGCTGGCGCGAGATCGGGTCCTTGATGCCTTCGTCCCAGTGGTCGGTCGGGGTGTTGTGGTCGGCGGTGGAAACCACCGAATCCACACGCCACAGGCCGCGGCCGGCCAGTTTCAGGCCTCCAAAGGCTTGCGGGCTGGTGACTTCGTGCACCAGATGGCGGTCGATATAAAGAAGAACCGTGCCGTCGGCCTCTTCCCGCACTACATGGCTGGACCAGAGCTTGTCGTAAAGAGTTTGTGCTGTCATGGCTTCCTGCTCGTGAAATGGCGGTTGCAACACCGCCGGTTTGCCGGATACAAGGCAGCCATTCTGTCACGCTGATCGTTACCGCCACAAGGCTGTCCTGCTTGCCCTGGCCGTTGTGCGCCACAGAGTTCGGCTGCTGTTGGCACACATCATCGCGCAGCTTTTTTCCTAGTACAAGATAAGCATTTATACTAGTACTGGCACTACCACGTTAAAGTGGAAATTCAATCAGGAATCAACATGAGCCAGAGTAAAACCACCAGCCCGCTGGGCGAATTCATCCGCGCCCATCGCGAACGGGTCAGCCCGCAGCAGGCCGGCTTGCCTGCGGGCAGCCGACGCCGCGCCAAGGGCTTGCGGCGTGAGGAAGTGGCCGCCCTGTGCGGCATCAGCCCTACCTGGCTGACCTGGATTGAACAGGGACGCAGTCAGTCGGTATCCGCCCCCACCCTGTCACGGCTGGCCGATGCGCTGCTACTGACCCATGCCGAGCGCGATTACCTGTTCAAGCTGGCCGGACTGAAAAACCCGCAGGACAGGCCTGTCGAACGCAATCCGCAATCCCGTCAGGCCTTGCGTGACGCGGTAAATGTCATCGGTACACCGGCTTATGTACTGGATGCCAACTGGGATGCGCTGGCCTGGAATACGCTGGCGGCGGAATTGTTCAGCGGCTGGCTGGATCAGCCACTGGCACGGCACAATTTGCTGGATTTCATGTTTTTGCGCGCCGAGTCACGCCAGCTGGTAGAGGACTGGCCGGTACGGGCGCGGCGCATGGTGGCAGAGTTTCGCGCCGATGCGGGTGAGCGACTGGAGGAAAACAGCATCCGGCAATGGCTGGACACCCTGCGTCAGGGCAGTGCGGAATTCGATACGCTGTGGCAGCAGCATGACGTACAAGGCCGCGAAGGTGGCGAGCGCGCCTTCAACCATCCGCAGCGCGGACGACTGGTGTATCAACAGTTGACGCTGAATCTGGCTGCGGCACCGGAACTGAAGCTGATCATGCTGCTGTAGTCTTGGCGGGTGGTTCCGGCCGCAACCAGCGCAGGCACACCAGCACGCCCAGCGCTGCAGCCACTACCGACATGCCAAACGTCGGCAACATGCCGCCATGCGGCCACAACAAACCGCCAACCAGCCCGCCGGAACTGCCGCCCACACCAAACGAGGCGATGATGTACAAGCCCTGCGCCCGGCCCTGGTGCTGCTGGGCAAACAGGCGGTGAATCAAGCCCACCGAAGTGGCATGGTGCAGGCCGAAGGTCAGCGCATGCATGCTCTGCGCCAGCACCGCCAGCACTGGCTGCTCCACCGCGCAGGCAATCAGCACAAAGCGTAATACGGCGGTCAGCAGTGAGGCCAGCATCAGCCGCTCCAGCGAAAAGCGGCCCATGATGCGCGGCATCAGCAGGAACACCAGGATTTCGCTGATCACCCCCACCGACCACAACAAGCCGATGGCACCCTTGTCATAACCGGCATGGCGCAGGCCGATGGAATAAAAAGTGTAATAAGGCCCGTGGGCATAAGCCATCAGGAAGCAACAGGCAAACAAGGCCAGCACCCGTGGCTGGCGCAAGGTCTGCCAGATCGGCCCGGCCACTTGATGATGACGAGGATTGCTGACATCCGGCACGAACCAGCCAGCCAACACGATGAATGCCAGCAGCAGCAGCAAAGCCCAGGGCAGATTGGCCAGATGGATCAGGTCCAGCACATAGCCACCCACCATGGACAGGCAGACAAAGCCGATGGAGCCCCACACCCGTACCCGGCTGTAGCGGCCCGGCTGGGCACGCGTCAGGTAGGCCGTGCTGGCTTCCACCAGCGGCAAGGCCCCGGCCCAGAAGAAATGCGATACCGCCAGACTGGTGAAAATCCACCAGAAGCCATTACCCAGCCCCACCAGCGCAAAGGCCAATGCCGAACACAAGGAGGTGCTGATGATGATGGCCCGTCGCCGCCCTTGCCGGTCGGCCAGCCAACCCCAGAAGCCGGGAGCCACGATACGCGCCAGCGTGGACAGCGCCATCAGCACGGAAATCTGCAGGGCAGAAAATGACAGCGATTCCAGATACAAGCCCCAGAACGGGCCGAACAAGCCCTGAAAGGCGAAATAGGCAAAATAGAACAGCGCAAAAGGACGCAGGGAGGGCGCAACAACAGCAGATGAGGCAGACATCAATACACAATCAGATAAAGCTGCCACCGCCCGGCATCAGCAACGGTGGCATGGTCATTACAGGGAGCCCTTGAAGCGGGAAATATCGCGCCGGGCCTTTTTGGTGGGTCGGCCTTCACCATGCGGGAAGCTGGCATGTTCGGCCTTCAGCAGCAACATGCGCTCTTCGCGCTCAGCTTTGCCCGCTTCGTCTTCCTGATACATCAGCACGGCCTCCTTGGCCGGACGACGCTGGGTGGCCAGTTGCAGCACGGTAATGCGGTATTCCAGCTGGTTAATGCGCAGCAACAGTTCATCACCCTCGCGCACGATGCGCGAAGCCTTCACCCGCTCGCCATTCACCAGCACCCGGCCCAGTTCCAGCGCCTCGTGCGCCAGTTGGCGCGTCTTGTAAAAACGCGCAGCCCACAGCCATTTGTCCAGCCGCACCTTGCCGTCGTCTTCGTCCTGCTCGCGCTGGCGGCTCATGCGCTCACCGTCCAGTCGGCACTTACCACACCGTCCAGTTGCAGATGCAGCACATCCCCCGCGTGCAGGGCTGCCACGCCTTGCGGCGTGCCGGTGTAGATCAGATCACCCGCCGTCAGGCCATAAACCTGCGACAGATAACTGATGATGGTGGCCAGCGGATACAGCATCAGGCTGGTATCGCCCTGCTGACGGGTTTCACCATTCACTTGCAAGCTGAAGCTGAAGGGCTGGCCAAGATCCACATGGGAACTGCCGACAAAATCGGACACGCAAGCCGCATGGCGAAAGCCCTTGGCCTTGGTCCACGGCTTGCCGCCCCGCTTGGCCTCACTTTGCACATCGCGCGCGGTCAGATCCAGACCAATCCCCACACCCGCAATGTGAGACAAGGCATCCCCAGCGGCAATATCGCAGCCACCCTTGCCAATCAGCAGCACCAGCTCGCACTCATGGTGCACATCAGCAGAATAGGCAGGCAAACGCATGGGCTGCCCGCTCAAGGTAAGCGCAGAAGTCGGCTTCAGGAACACCAGCGGTTCTTCTTCCAGCTGATTGCCCAATTCGGCCACATGTGCCGCGTAATTGCGGCCAATGCAGAAAATATTGCTGACTTGCTGCGCTACGCCATCCAGCATGACAACGGCCATGATGTACTCCTTACGATTCAAGCGCCCGATTATCCCAGATGTAACATGCTTGCGGGAGCCGATTGATGATTATACGTATGTCATTACATGGGCATTCCCTGCTACCATGCCGCCCGCCATGACTGACCTGATGGCTTTTAACACGCCAAGGCGGCCGGAACTCGCATTGGTATTGGGTTAAGGACATGGACATGAATTGTGCATTGCCGCAACAGCCCGACTCCCTGCATGGATTTTTTCATGGCGGCTTACCGCCTCCCGGTGAAATTGTCATACAGTCCTGTTACAGTCAGCAGGTATCCCGACGGTGGCAACACCACCAGGCCACCCGGGCAGCACGTATCCACCCACCTCTCACGGCATGTTAAGGAGATGTACCTTGACTCAGGAAACGACCGCTTCTCTGGAGAGTTTCTTCTCCAGCCTCTCCGAGGCCAACCAGCAGTGGATGCAGCAGTTTGTCAATTCGATGACCGCAGGCATGCCGCTGGACGCAGCAGCCAATCCCATTTCCGGCGCCTGGAACCAGATGGTGAGCAACACCAACCAGATGCTGGCCATGCAAACCAATCTTTACCAGCAGCAAATGAACATGTGGCTGCAATTCCTTGGCCAGAAACCGGCCGAGGCCGCCGCAGCGCCTGCCGCCAGCAGCGATCGCCGTTTTGCCGCACCGGAATGGAACGAGCACCCGTTCTACAGCTTCCTGAAACAAAGCTATCTGCAAACCTCCAAGTGGATGACAGAGCTGGTTGACCAGTCGCAACTGGAAGACGAGTCCAAGGAAAAACTGGCATTTGCCACCCGCCAGTATCTGGATGCCATGGCACCGACCAACTTCATGCTGACCAACCCCGAAGTCATCAAGCGGGCGCTGGAAACCAAGGGCGAAAGCCTGGTGGAAGGCATGAAGAACATGGCCGAGGACATCCAGAAAGGCCATATCTCGATGTCGGACGAAAGCAAGTTCGAGATCGGCAAGAACATCGCCACTACACCGGGCGAGGTGGTTTTCCGTAACGAGCTGATCGAACTGATCCAGTACACCCCGACCACCACCGAGGTATACGAAAAGCCGCTGCTCATCGTTCCGCCCTGCATCAACAAGTACTACCTGATGGACTTGCAGCCGGACAACTCCATGGTGCGCCATTTCGTCGCCCAGGGTTACAAGGTATTCCTGATCAGCTGGCGCTCGGCTGTCCCGGAAATGAAGCATTTCACCTGGGAAAGCTATATCGAAAAAGGCGTGATTGCCGCGGCCGAAACCGTCAAGAAAATCACCAAGCAACCGAGCATGAACGCCCTGGGCTTCTGCGTTGGTGGCGTGATCCTCAACACCTCCTTGTGTGTGATGCAGGCCAAGGGCATCAAGCTGATTGACAGCGCCACCTTCATGACTTCGCTGGTTGATCATGCTGATCCAGGCGAAATCAAGGTCTTCATCGACGAAAACCTGGTCAAGAGCCGTGAAGCAAAGATCGCCAGCGGCGGCATTGTCAGCGGCAAGGAAATCGGCCGTACCTTTGCCAGCCTGCGCGCCAACGATCTGGTGTGGAACTACGTGGTCAACAACTACCTGCTGGGCAAAACCCCGGCACCGTTTGACCTCTTGTACTGGAACAACGACGCCGTCGACCTGCCACTGCCGATGCATACCTTCTTCCTGCGCCAGTTCTACCTGAACAATGCGCTGGTGAAGAAAAATGCCATCACCCTGTGTGATGTGCCCATCGACATCAGCAAGCTGGACATCCCGCTGTATGTATTTGCCGCCCGCGAAGACCACATCGTGCCGTGGAAGTCGGCCTTCTCCGGCATCAAGTACATGACTGGCGCACCGTCGCGCCGCTTCGTACTGGGCGCTTCCGGCCACATTGCCGGCTCCATCAACCCGGTCACCAAGGACAAGCGCAACTACTGGGTGAATGAAAACCTGGTGGACGACCCGGAAGTCTGGCTGGAAGGCGCAGAAAGCCGTCCGGGCAGCTGGTGGAAGGACTGGGACAGCTGGCTGGCCCCGCAATCCGGCAAAAAGATTGCCGCGCCCAAAGTGGCTGGCAGCAAGGAGTTCCCGGCGCTGGTAGCCGCACCTGGCACTTATGTCCTGGCCAAAGCCATGCCCAGCACGGTAGCCAGCCTGCAATAATCATCCGATGCCCGGCACACGCATGCCGGGCACATGCTCCTGACAGGGGCCCCCACCGCAGAACCATAACGGAGAGTTAGCTATGCAAGAAATCGTGATTGTTGCCGCCCTGCGTACCGCTGTAGGCAGCTTTGGTGGTGCACTGTCCAAAGTTCCGGCCCCCGAACTGGGCGCCACCGTCATCAAGGGCCTGCTGGCCCAGACCGGCGTAAAGCCGGAAGACGTGAGTGAAGTGATTCTGGGTCAGGTACTGACCGCAGGTGTCGGCCAGAACCCGGCCCGCCAGGCATTGCTCAAGGCCGGCCTGCCGATCACCACCCCGGCCACTACCCTGAATGTAGTATGCGGCTCCGGCCTGCGTGCAGTTCATCTGGCAGCCCAGGCCATTGCCAATGGCGATGCCGAAATCGTGATTGCCGGCGGTCAGGAAAACATGTCGCTGTCCCCGCATATCCTGCCGGGTTCGCGTGATGGTTTCCGCATGGGCAATGCCCAACTGGTGGACACCATGGTGGCCGACGGCCTGACCGATGTGTACAACCAGTACCACATGGGCATTACTGCGGAAAACGTGGCAGAAAAATACGGCATCAGCCGTGAAGAACAGGATGCGCTGGCTCTGGCATCGCAAAACCGTGCCGAAGCTGCCCAGAAAGCAGGCAAGTTCAAGGACGAAATCGTTCCGGTGCTGGTGCCGCAACGCAAGGGCGACCCGGTGGCCGTTGATGCCGACGAATACATCAAGGCCGGCACCACGGCCGAAACACTGGCCAAGCTGCGCCCGGCCTTCAAGAAAGACGGTACCGTGACCGCCGGCAATGCCTCGGGCATTAATGATGGTGCCGCTGCCGTGATGCTGATGACTGCTGCCAAGGCAGATCAACTGGGCCTGAAACCGCTGGCTGTGATTCGCGGTTACTCCCTCACCGGCTGCGCTCCGGAAATCATGGGTATCGGCCCGGTTGCCGCCACCCGCAAGGCCGTGGAAAAAGCTGGCTGGACCGTGGAAGAGCTGGACCTGGTTGAAGCCAACGAAGCCTTTGCCGCCCAGGCCCTGGGTGTGGCACGCGAGCTGGGCTGGTCTGCCGACAAGGTCAACGTCAATGGTGGTGCCATTGCCCTGGGTCACCCGATTGGCGCATCCGGCTGCCGTGTGCTGGTTACCCTGCTGCACGAAATGCAGCGTCGTGATGCCAAGAAAGGCCTGGCTACGCTGTGTATCGGTGGTGGCATGGGCGTGGCGCTGGCAGTGGAACGTCGCTGAGCAAGCACCCAGTGCTGACAACAAAACCGGGCCATGGCCCGGTTTTTTTATTGACACAAAAAAGCCCCGGCATACTGGCCGGGGCAGCTTCGGTCAACCGCCCTACTGGCTGGCCGAGGTGGAGACAAGACACCAAACAGCGGCTGGATCAGATCGCATGTTCGGCATGGTTTCAGGATAGCTGGTGAAAAATTCTTTCCCAGTCTGAATAGTGGCACTTAGTCCAGTTGCAATGGTGGCAATCCGTTTTGAGCCCGAGCGCGATTACAGGCTTCTTCATACACACCAATGCTGGCACGCGCACCGAACTCACGACACGGCGAAGGGCGATCGCTGTAAATGCCACAGCTGACCGACTCACCAACCTTGCCAACCAGGGCAATACAGCGCGGACGCGCATAGTCGGTTCCACGCATGCGCATGATGGTGGAAGTCTCCTCATCGGCCAGGCGTGCCGGCACACGCCCTCCCGGTTCGGTGTCCAGTTCGGAATAGTGAAAACTCACGCGAAAGGCTGCACAGCAGGCACCGCAGCGCTGGCAAATGTTTTGCTCGGCTTGGGTCATATGAAAAAACCAGGGATTCAAGTCGGCACAGTATGCCTGTAAGCTGGCTGAATTTCAGCCGTCATGCGAACCCCCATGCCCTCTGCACTGAGCCGTTTTTGCCCCGGCAGCCATTGGCCCGACTATCAGGGTGGCAGCCTGCTCAACTTGATGACCAGCCTGAGCCATGAGCTTGGCGGGCCGCAGAGCGGACATGCCAGATTATCTGAACCCTGGCTGTCAGGCATCGGCCAGCACAAGCATGTGGTTCTGGTGCTCATCGACGGGCTGGGCGAGCAGCAATTGCGCACGCTTGGCCCCGACAGCGTGCTGCAACGCAAGCAGTGCACGACCTTGAGCAGCGTGTTTCCGGCAACCACGGCTGCCGCCATCACCACACTGCTGACCGGTCAGCCCCCCGCCAGCCACGGCTTGATTGGCTGGCATCTGCATTGCCAGATAGCACCGGACAGACAGGAGCATATTGTTGCCCCATTGCCCATGTCGGTACGCTACCCGGATAGCAGCACACTGCTACCGGAGCAACTGGCCGGGCAATTACTGGTCTGCCCGCCTTTGCTGCCACGACTGGGCAGGCCCGCACACATTCTGCAACCGCAGTACATCGCCGATTCACCCTATAGCCTGCACCATGCAGGAAGCGTGCAACGCACCGGCTATCGAGATGTCGATGATGCGTTTGCACAGCTGGCAAGCCGCCTGCAGCAGAGTGATGTGCCCGCCTTCCATTATCTTTATCTGCCGCAGCTCGACAGCCTGATGCACCGCCAGGGTTGTCACTCCCCTGCCGTGCATTCCCTGTTTGACCAGCTGGATACGGCCTTCGCCCAGCTGGTGGACGTGGCGGAACAGACAGACACTGCCATCATGGTCACCGCCGATCACGGGTTTATCGACACACCACGCACGCGCATGATCAGCCTGGACCAGGACTTCCCCGCGCTATATGCCATGCTGGCACAACCATTGTCCGGCGAGCGCCGGGCCGTGTTCTGTCATGTCAAACCGGGGCTGAAAAACGATTTCATGCGACAAGCTCAGCAACAGCTGGAAGCTGCCTGCTGGGTACTGGACAGCAAACTGCTACTGGAAAATGGCGCCTTTGGACCCGGCGAAGCACATCCGCAGCTGGCCAGCCGTTGCGGTGATGTCACCCTGTTGACGCGCGAGGACTGGAGTATCCGCGACACCCTGCCCTGGGAAAAACCGCTGCACCTGCCAGGCCAGCATGGCGGGGTAAGCGCTGCCGAAATGACCGTCCCGCTGATCCTGCACCTCCCCCGGAAGAGCTAGGCCGGCTTCCTCTTGCGACGGATACCTTGCTGTATGACATGCACAGCACAATGCATGCATGACAGCGAATAAATTCCCTCTGGTTTACGCCTGTTCCGGCTGCTCCAGCGCCGCGCAGATGGCAAACGACCTTGCCTTGCGGCTGGATCGCGAAGGCCTGGCAGAAATGTCGTGCATTGCCGGCGTGGGTGGCGGCATACCCGGCCTGGTGAAACTGGCCCAGTCAGGCCGTCCCATTCTGGCACTGGATGGCTGTCGCCTGTCCTGCGTCCAGGCTTGCCTGCGCCAGGCCGGAGTAGAGGCAAACCGGGTTTTGCTGCTGTCAGACCAAGGTGTGGTGAAGTACAAGCATCAGCCTTATGCGGTAAGCCAGGCGGAGGAAATCTGGCCACGCGTCAAGCTGAGTGCCGAGGTGCTGGCAACCGGCCAATCAGAATAAGCCGCCCTGCATTTGTTGCTGCTGCAACTCTGCCAGCTCATCGGCAAACTGCTGCTCCAGCTCTTGCACATGCTGACGCTGGACCTGCACCGGCATCAACACCCGGGAAATGGGTTGCAACTGCCCCATCACCACCTGCTCGAAGCGCAGGGCAGTGACATCATCCGCATCCTGGCGTTCATGCAATACACCCATGCGGTTGAGGTAAATGGTTTGTGCTTCAACATGAAAAAAGCGGGCTGGCTGCTCCAGTACTTCGCATACCACATCCAGAATGCCTTCCAGTTCGGCAAGCCGGGCCAATGGCTGTAATTGCTGCTGAAGTTCCGCTTCACGCTGGCGCAGGCTTTCAGCATCCTCTGGCGACAGGCTGGCCATGTTGTCCGTGCCGCCGGTAGCATCAATCACCACCCTGCCCGCATGCCCGAAAGTTGACAGCTTTAACTGGATTTTCTCCAGCTCGGTCTGTAAATCCAGCCGCATTTGTTGCAGCAATTTGATGCGCCGGTCTATCACCGCCACCAGTACGGCAAGGCCGCGCCGACGCGCACTCTGTTGCAGGTCTTCAGGTGTGGCGGACGGTTCGATCAGCCTATGCTGGTCGAAACTGACAATCTGCTGGGCGACATCACTACGGACTTCGCCATTGTGTTCTGTCATGCCAAAACGTACGGTTTCGCTGCGGCTCATGCTGAGGATGGCCCAGGCCTGGTCGCCCTGGCTGGCCGACAGGAAAAATGACTGCAAAGGCTCACTGCTTTTCAGACAAAGCAGCAGGCTGAGCGGGCTGGAAAACAGCAAACCCAGGCGACGGTCGGTGCTGAAGCTGCGCAAGGAGAGTTCAAGCGGATCAATCTGCTGCCAGGGTAATCCGGCGAGATAATCCAGCGTCAGCCGGACACCTGGCAACAGGCGTTGCTGATACCCGGGCAACAAGCGCAAACGCCCGTCACAGCCGTCAATCACCATCTCGATGGCGTGCAAGGCAGTTGCCTTCTCTTGCTGGGATGCCTTGTCCAGCCCCAGTTTTTGCCACAACCAGCCCAGCATCGCTCAACTCTCCTTCAAACAGGTCACTGCACCTGGCCCGTACAGATCTGCGACAGCATCATTGCCAGGCAGGCACCTGCTGCAAGATGGTCTGCAGCACGGCTACGGTTTGAGGGGCAGACACGACAGGCAAGACATGGGTTCCACCATCGATGGTGAACAACGGCGCATCCAGCGAACTGGCCAGCCGCTGCCCAATGGGCAAGGGAAAAACCTCATCCTGCGTACCCCATACCACAGCTACCGGCATGGCCAGTGGCTGGCTGAGACGCTCAACATGGGCCTGCTGGCCGCTAGCCAGCTCCTGCATCAGGGCACGCAACTGCGGTGCGCGGTCACGGTAATAAAACAGCCAGACATCCTGCAGCAAAAACCGTGGTGCACGTGCCAGCGGGCTACCCACCAGTGCCATCATGCGGGCCAGTGCTTGTGCATCATTGGGCACAAACAGTTGTTCTGCAGATTTTACGGCTGCGCGGTCCAGCAGGTCTTGCTGGTCGGCCGGGGTGTAGACCATGCCCGGCGAGGCCATGATCACCAGTTGTGCAATTTTTTCCGGCATGCGCCGGGCCAGCTCCAGGGCAACGAAACCACCGTAGGACAAGCCCACCAGTTGCACCTTGTCCGCCACGCGGGCACGGATCAGCGCTTCGAGTGCATCCGCCTGTGCGTGCAGCGAAGGGGCCGTTGCGGCATGGCTGAGACCAAACCAGAGCAAGTCCGGCACCAGCACCTGATGCTGTTTTGCCAATGCCGCCATCACCCTCCCCCAGCTGGTAGGGCCATCACCGCCAAAGCCGTGAATCAGCATGACGGCCGGGCCGGTACCCGCTTCCAGATATGCCAGCTCGCCTGCGGGCAACGACTGTCGGCGTTGGCGGAACCCGGATAAGCACAAACCACAGCGCAACAGCCGCTGACCAAATGCGGAGGGATAGGCGCACAGCAAGACGAGGCCAGCCAGCGCAATGAGCAAACAGATCAGCAATAGGTTCATGACCTTGATGATGTCATGGTGGGCGGACAAATCCAAGTCGTATCGTGCAATGCACAACGGCGACCACCGGTCGCCGTCACACTTTACTGCCCAAGTCTTGCCCGGATGGATCAGAACATCTCGTCATCACGCAGATAACGCCACTGACCGGTAGGCAAATTGCCCAACTTGATGGTGCCGATACGGATGCGCTTGAGGCCCACCACACGCAGACCAACCAGCTCGCACATGCGGCGGATCTGGCGCTTTTTGCCTTCACGCAGCACAAAACGCAGCTGGTCTTCATTCTGCCAGGCCACTTCTGCCGGTTTCAGCGCTTCGCCATCCAGCGACAGGCCATGGTTGAGCAAGGCCAGGCCACGGTCACTCAATTCGCCAGTTACCCGGACCAGATATTCCTTCTCGACCGTGGAATTCTCACCGATGATGTGCTTGGCCACCCGGCCATCCTGAGTCAGTACCAACAGACCTACCGAATCGATATCCAGTCGACCAGCCGGAGCCAGGCCACGCAAATGTGCCGGGATGAAGCGCTTCTTGCTGGGGTCTTCCGACCAGTGGTTTTCCGGCTTGACCAGCGTGACAGCTGGCAGATAGCCCTTTTCTGCCTGACCGGACACGTAGCCCACCGGCTTGTTGAGCAGAATAGTCACACGTGACGATTGGGCATCCTGTGCCTTCTTCAGCACTTCAATGGTGTTGTGCGGCAGCACTTTCTGGCCAAGCACGGCCACTTCGCCGTCTACCTTGACCCAGCCTTGTTCGATATAGCTGTCCGCCTCACGACGGGAGCAAATACCCAGTTCGGCCATCCGCTTGGAAAGGCGTACGGGTTCCATGTAAAGCATCCTGTAATAAAAAAAGCGGATAGCACCGGTTGCACGCTGCGAGTTCAAAATCGTCCCGGGCAGCGCGTCACCACCGGCACAGCCGCTGTTGATCTGGCGCTATTGTAGGGGATAGACCGCAGGCTGACCATGATTACCGCCGCCAAGCGGCCTTGCATGGTGCGTTTGATGGTACTGACAGGAAGAAAACGGCAAAGGCAGGCAAGAAAATGCCCGGTGAAACGGGGAGGAATCACCGGGCCGAGCTAAGCCAATACTGAAGAGGAACAAAAGCCAGAGGTACTTCAACTACAAACAAAATTAAGGTTGGCAGGTACTGCGGGAGATCCAATAAGTACGGGCACTGCCAACAATGTGTACTTTAGTGCCGGATGCCGCTTTGCACCATCCGTATAAATCCGTAGTCAACACCGCATCAGTCTGCGGTGGACAGCTTCACCGCACTGGCAACACGCCCGGCAGCAGGCTTGCGACTGAGTGAAGACAGCACGATGCCGCCAAAAATCGCCGCCAGGCCAGCCACATGATACCAATGCAGCTCCTCGCCTAGCAGGACAATGGACTGCACCGCACCAAACGCAGGCATCAGGTAAAGAAAGCCGGCAGCTTTGGCCGCCCCCACCTGGGCAATGGCGCGGTTATACATCAGGAAAGCCAAGACCGAAGGGAAGATGCCCAGATACAACAAGGCAGCCCCGGCGGACAGCGACAGGGGATGAAAACCACCAGCCTGCCAGGTTTCCTGCACAAAAGCGGGTAGTAACACCAGTTCGCCCACCAGCAACAGGACCATCATCATCACCAAGGCATCCAGCCCTGGCAGCAAGGTACGCAAGCCAAGCGTGTAAACCGCCCAGCACAAGCCTGCGGCCAACACCAGCAAGTCTCCGTGGCTGAACTGGAAAGCGCTCACCCCCAGCACATTGCCCTTCAATACGATCAGCAATGCCCCGGCCATGGCCACCAGCATGCCCAGCCACTGGCGTCGGGCCAGCTTCTGGCGGAAATACAGCGAGCCAAGTACCAGCACCATCATGGGCGTTGCACTATTGAGAATGACGGCGTTGGTGGCTGTCGTGGTGCGTACGGCCACATACACCAGGGTGTTGGTCAGTCCGATGCCAAACACACCCAATAGCAGCATTTTGCGCCATTGCTGTCGTAGCAAGGGCCAGGCCCGACCGAGTCGTGGCAGGCCAAATGGCAGCAGGCAGAGCAAGGCAATGGCCCAGCGGCCGAAAGCCAGGCCGAAAGGGCCGATCTGGCCATGGATGGCACGGGCAATGACAAAATTGGTGGACCACAACAGCATGGTCAGCACCAGCAGCAAATAGGCATTACCTGATGTGGCAGTTGGAGTGGATGCGCTGGATGACATGGCAAAAGTCGGAAAGAATGAATGCGGTTCATTCTATCCAGCTGCAACTTTAACTTAAGCCAAAATTTGCTGCTATTTTGCAATTTTAATGCCATTAAATCTGACAAATAAAAACAAAAAATCACACAACCAGATTTTAAAGCAATCAATACAAAAATCAGACAATAAAACCTGCGGCATCCCAGCAGACCGGCCCGGACCTGTGCGCAAGCGAGCGTCAGCTGCCGGACAGGAATGCGCCAGCCCGCCCCGATACTCAAGCCGCCGGATGCAAGTAGTCCGGATGTGATGCCATCTCAGTGCCGATTTGCCGGCTCAACGCATCCAGCAACTGCTGCTGCGCTGCCACCAGCGCGGCATTGCCCGGCACAGTTACCGCTTGCTGCTGGTTGAAATAACCTTGCAGCAACACCTTGTGCGAGGCGTTCTGTACCAGACGCCATGCCGCAGCCAGCGACGCGCCCTGCCCATGCCGCAAGCGGAATTCCCGGATATCCAGTTGCAAGCTGAGGTCCATCCGCCCCAGGCTCAGTTGCGGTGCTGCATAGATGGTGGACAAGCCCAGCTGCACCGCCAGATTGCCCGCCACTGCCTGGGTCAACAGGCGGCTCAGGCTGGCAGTCCAGTAATCCTGCTCTTGCAACTGTGGGAGACCTTCGGCGTTCTCCAGCAGTAATTGTGGTCTGTCCATTCCGGCCGGCAGCGTAACCTGCTCCACCAGCAATACCGCTCCGGGGCGCTGGTTCTGGCCCGGCATGCTGGTGGCCTGCAACTGGTAGAAACGGGATGGCACCGAGGTGCAGGCCGTCAGCAATACGGCGCACAAACACATACCACGGGCAAGGTTGCGCATTTTCATGGCTTGCTCTCCTGTTTGCCACGGATCAGGGCTTCCGGGTGACGGTCCAGATAATCACTCAGCGCACGGAAGCTGCGCGCCGTTTCCGTGACTTCCTGCGCGGCTTTGCGCACATCCTGCTGCAATGGCGAGTTGGCTTGCAGGGCCTGGCTGGCACTGTCCAGCGTCTGCTGCAACTGCTGCAGGGTTTGCAGGGTTTGCGGCACCACCTTGCCATCCAGGCTGTTGCCCAGCTGTTGCACGGTATTCAGGGTGGCGTGCAATTCCTTGATGGTGCCATCCAGCTCCTGGCCTATGCTGTCAAACGGCACCTTGTCCAGCTTGCGGGCAATGCGTTGCAGCACGCCTTGCAGCTCTTCCAGGTCGCCCGGAATGGTAGGCAGAACATCCATGCCCTGACGATGCAGCAACTGGGCTGGCTTGGCATCGCGGAAGAAATCCAGCGCCACATACAGCTGGCCGGTGAGCAAGCTGCCGGAACGCAGCTGCGCCCGCATGCCGTGCTCCACCATCTTGTCCAGTTTCAGCTGGTGCAGTTTTTCGGCAGTCAGATTGCGGGACAGGCTGAGCAGGCGGCTGGGGAAGATGCGGATGCTCACCAGCATGTTGAAGTCCTTGCGTGGTGCATCGTATTCCATGCCGATGCTGGTGACATCGCCAATCACGATGCCGCGGAAATCCACCGGCGCACCAACAGTGAGCCCGCGCACCGATTGCTGGAACTTCAGCAGCAGCGGCACCACTTCATGATCCGGCGATTGCATGGCCAGTTCACGGGTATTGGACAAGGTAAACACCGAACCAGCCGTGGCCGGTTTTTCCTCGGCCGGACTGACCGGCGTTTCGAAAGCCACCCCGCCCAGCATGATGGCACTGAGTGATTGGGTGTTCACCTTCAGCCCGTTGGCAGAAATGGACAAATCGACACCACTGGCGTGCCAGAAGCGGCTATCCGCCGTGACAAAGTGGTCGTAAGGGGAGTTGATGAACACCGTGATGTCGACATTGCTGCCGCTCTTGTCCAGCTGATATGCCACCACCTGCCCTACCGGCACCCGGCGGAAATACACCGGCGCGCCAATATCCAGCGAACCCAGCTCTGCCGCCTTGAGCACGAACTGACGACCGGGCAAATCACCGGTAATGATGGGCGGTACATCCAGGCCGGTAAAATGCTGGCTCATTTCGCTGCTTTTGCCGGCATCCATGCCGACATAGGCGCCGGACAACAGGGTGCCAAGGCCGGACACGCTGCCACCGGCAATGCGTGGCCGCACAATCCAGAAGCGGCTGTCACGCGCCAGGAAGCGCTCGGCTTCCTTGCTCAGCTGGGCCGTGGCTTCAATATTCTTGCTGTCCGGACTGATGCGTACCGCAGTCACCTCGCCGATATCCACATCCTTGTACTTGATACGGGTCTTGCCGGCCTCCAGCCCCTCGCCACTGCGAAAGGTAATGGTAATGGTGGGCCCGCGCGACAAAATGGCCTGCACCGCCAGATAACCGCCTATCAAGGCAGCCAGCAGCGGTATCAGCCATACCAGCGAGGGCGACCAGCGGCTTTGCCGTGCCGGGCTGGCAACGGCCATCGGCAGGGCCTCCTGCGCGGCATCATTCTGCGGTGGGCGGTTTTGTTCTGTTTGTGCTGAAGGCTTATCGCTCATCATCTTCCTCGAATACATCCCAGATCAGTCTGGGATCAAAATGCATGGCTGAAAGCATGGTCAGTACCACCACGGCACCAAAGGCAATTGCACCAGGCCCGGCCTTGATGGTGGCCAGGGATTGCAGCTGCACCAGGGCCACCAGCAAGCCCACCACATAGATATCCAGCATCGACCACGGCCCCACCACTTCCAGCAACCGGTACAGCCGGGTGCGCTGGCGGGGTGCCCAGCGCGAACGCCAGTGCACGGTGAGCAGCAGCAGCAACATGGACAGTATTTTCAGCAAAGGCACCAGCACGCTGGCCACAAACACCACCAGCGCCAGCGGCCAGGAACCACTGCGCCACAAATAGGCCACGCCGCTCATGATGGTATCGCGCTGGGTGCCGGACAGCATTTCCGTCAGCATGATGGGCATCAGGTTGGCCGGGATGTAACACAACATGGCGGCCAGCAAAAAAGCCCAGGCATATTGCAGACTGTGCGGTTTGCGCCGGTGCAGGCTGCCGCCGCAGCGCGGGCAGTTGACTGCCGTTGCCGCCGGGGAGCAGACCCGGCTGAGCTGGCCACAGGCGTGGCAGCGCCACACCCCCTGGCTGGCTGCGCTCTTCAAGTGCGGTCGCGGCATGCCTGATATCGCTCCCACAGCATGCCCGGATCAAAACGGCTGGCATTACCGGCCAGCAGCACGATCAGGGCAAAAAACGACCACAAGCCAATACCGGGATGCACCTCGGCCATATGCGCCAGCTTCACCAGCGACACCAGCACACCCAGCAGGAAGACTTCCACCATGCCCCAGGGATGCAGCACATGCACCAACCGCATCACGCGCGCAAAGCCACGCGGCGCATGGCCAAGTGACAAGGGTAACAGCAGGTAGAGCAGGCAGAGCAGCTCCAGCCCCGGCGTCAGTACCCCGGTAAGCAACACCAGCAGGGCCACCGGCTCCATCTGCTGCTGCGACAGCTGCCAGGCCGTCCCCAACAGGGTAGTTGCCGTCTTGACCCCGTTGGCCTCCAGCCCCACCACGGGAAAGGCATTGGCCAGCACAAACACCAGCAGGCCGGCCAGCACCAGGGCCAGCGAGGTACTGGGCCGATAGGCAGGCCCGGGTAACAATTGACCGCCGCAGCGGCAACAACTCACCCCCTGCACACTATTGGCAGGTGCAGCTTGCAGCAGGTCGCACTCATGGCAGGCAAGCAAGGGGGTGGCCGCATCCGGCCGGGAGGGCTGTAGCTTCATGGCGCTTCATTGTACAGAGGGATGGCAGCGGCGGCATCACTGCTCCGCATCGCCTGCATTCCGCCCGACAACGCCGTAGCGGCTTGTGGGGGATGACCAGGCTTGATGGGGCGTGTAGTCAGGCAAAGTTCATGCCGTACAAGGGGTGGTCGATGCCGATTTTCTTATCCTGACTCAAGGATGGACCATGCCGGATAGCGACAAAATCCGGGCTTCACCACCCTCAAGCAGGAATACATCATGACCACGCTCTCCCCCCAGCTCAATACCAGCTACCTGTTCGACGCCCGCGGCATTGCCAAGCGCTTTCGCCACGCGGCCATTTTTGGCGCCCTCGAATCACTGCATGACGGTGAAGTGATGCGCTTCGTCAACGATCACGACCCCCTGCCCTTGCTGGAACAAGTCCGCCAGCGTTATGGCCAGCAAGTCACCTTCCGCTATGCCGAGCGCCAGCCGGAGATGATCGTGATTGAATTCCAGATCAGCCTTGGCCAGGCACAAGAAGCCGTTCCGGCCAGCGGTGGTGGTTGTGGCGGCGGCGGCGGTTGCGGCTGTTCCGGGCAGTAATGTGCAGCTTGCAAGCAGCTACAGACTGGCGGCATGACAATGGCTGTTGCAGGGTCGGGCGGTTTACCCGGCCTGACTCTGTAACAGATTGTTATAAAACCACTTGAGCAATACAGGATAAATAATCAATCAAAATCAGCATCTTGAAAACATCATCCCGACAGATCATGCCATGATCATTCCTTGCCAAATGCTTTTCAATACTTGCTAACATTTCACCACTTGTCCGATTTACCCCGCTATTACTAGACTGCCGCCACTAACTTAGTGACAGCAGCAAACCATGCAAATGAACAAGTGGATTTCGGTCATTACCCTCTGCCTGGCAGCCACTGCCGCTCAGGCCGGCTCGACAACTGATGCGATTCTTGGTGGTGCAGTAGGCGGTGCAGCAGGTGCCGCAGTTGGTAATGCAGTAGGTGGCCGTAATGGCGCCATCATCGGCAGCGCAGTTGGTGGGGCCACCGGCGTGGCCATCACCACCAAGAACCAGCGTGAAGAGAGTCCGGCAGCTCCGGCGCGTGATGAAGGACGCCACCATCATCGTCACCACCACCACGACAATGGCCGTCACCGCGGCTGGTACAAGCACGACTGAGCCCCCAGCACGCAACAAGACAAAAAAAGACCACGCAGTACGGCGTGGTCAGGCTGCTGACAAAGTTATTTGGTGCGATTGCACTGGACCCGGCAAAGCCGGGCCTTTCGACTAACTCTTGGATTCCGCAGCCTTCCCATCTATTCCCAATCCCCCCGCCCTTGCCCTGCAAGGGAGCCTCGCTTTCTATCCAGAAAGCGAGAGGGGTTTGTCAATAAGCTGACCACGCAATACTGCGTGGTCTTTTTCATTTCAGCCAGCAAAACCCGTTCAGCCATGCAGCCAGGGCTGCAGCATGTCCCAGGCCAGTTTGCCGATCAGCACCGTGGTGAGCAGCAGGAACAGGATACGGACAAAGCCTGCCCCCTTCTTCATGGCCACCCAGGAACCGGTCATCGCTCCCAGCACATTGAAACCGGCCATCGGGATGGCGTACTGGAACAGCACATTGCCGGTAGGAATGAAAAAGGCCAGCGCCGCCACATTGGTGGTGAGGTTCACCACCTTGGCCGCTGCCGAGGCATGCAGGAAATCAAAGGCAAAAAAGCGGATGAACAGGAAGATCAGGAAGCTGCCCGTGCCCGGCCCGAACAAGCCATCATAAAAGCCGATTGCCCCACCAATGGCCATGCCGACAGCCATTTCGCGGCGACCTATCGTCACCGGCTTGTGCAGCTTGCCAAAGTCCTTTTTCCACAGCGTGTACATGGCCATCAGCACCAGCAGTACCAGTACCAGCGGGCGGATCACCGACTTCGGGATGGCATTCACCGTGGCAGCACCGGCAAACGACATCACGAAGGCCGTGATGGCTGCCGGAATCACCAGCTTCCACGGCAGGCGCACCCGCTGCAAATACGAGCGCGTGGCGGACAAGGTGCCCACGGCCGAGGACATCTTGTTGGTGCCAAACAGTGTGGCAGCAGAATACTGCGGCAAGAAATTGAACAGTGCCGGGGTCTGGATCAGGCCACCGCCACCCACGGCAGCATCAATCAGACCGGCCATGAAAGAAAAGAAACACAGAAATCCCAAAGTCAACAACATGCCTGCCTCCCAGTAATGCTTGCCATTGTAGGACTTGCACTGCTCTTGCTGTTGCAATACCGTATTGCAGTTTTTGCAATACAAGAAGCGGGCATCATGAAACTGTTATGGGAACTGCAGGTATTCTGCGCCGTGGTGGAGCGCAAGAGCTTTGTCTCGGCAGCCCGTCAGCTAGGCACTTCGCCCAGTACTGCGACCCGTGCGGTGCAGGCGCTGGAAGAAAACCTGGGCACCAGCCTGCTGGCCCGCTCGCAAAAGCAGGTCAGCCTCACCATGGCGGGCGAAGCCTACTACGATACCGCGCGGCAAATCCTGCAATTGCAGGAAGAAGTGGAAGACGACCTGGCGGCGCTGGGCAGTGCGCCACGCGGCTGGCTGCGCTTTTCCGCACCCGAGGTGATGGCCAGCCATTTCCTGCCGCCCATCCTGCAGCAACTGGCCGAGCACAATCCGCAGCTGCGCTTTGACATCCTGTACAGCGACACCATTCTGGAGCCCATCCGCGAGAAGCTGGATTTCAGCATCCGCGGTGCCTATCCCGCCTCCAGCGAACTGATCGGCTTTCCGCTGTGGCCTTATCAACGACGCCTGTATGCCAGCCCGGCTTATGTGGCGCACCATGGCCTGCCACTACAGCCAGAAGAGTTGAGTGAGCACGCCATCCTGATTCATGCCGCACCACGCATCCTGAAAGCCTGGAATTTCGTTTCAGACAGCCATCAGGTCAGCCTGAACCTGAATGCCAGCCATCGGGTGAGTTCCGGCAATGCGGTGCTGCAGGCTGCACTGGCTGGCTGGGGCGTGGCACGCATGGGCGACTGGCTGGCCGAACCACTGGTGGCCAAGGGTCAGCTGGTGCGGCTATGCCCGGACTACCGCATTGTGTCCAGCCGGGGGGAGGATGCGCAGATGCATGCGGTATTCGCCAGCCGGCGTATCCCGCGCAAGGCCAGGCTGGTGCTGGAAGCCATCCGCAGTGCTGCCACTGCTGCAGGTTTTGCCAGCCGCTGAAATGCAAAGAGCCGGCAAAGCCGGCTCTGTCTGCTGGATATCAAACCAGAAGATGCTTACATGGCAGCACGGTAGATGGCGCAGATTTCCTCGTGCGTGGCCTGAACCGGATTGGTAAAGCCGCACGCATCTTTCAATGCATTGGTGGCCAGTACCGGGATATCCTCTTCTTTCACGCCAAGCTGGGTCAGACCAGCCGGAATGCCCACGCGAGCAGCCAGTTGACGAATGGCTGCAATGGCCTCGGCAGCATCTGCCTTCGTGCCCAGTGCCACCGCAACATCAGCCAGACGGGCAGCAGCCACCTTGCTGTTAAACACCTGCACGTGCGGCAGCAATACGGCATTGCATACCCCGTGCGGCAGGTCGTAGAAGCCACCCAGCTGGTGCGCCATGGCATGCACATAACCCAGCGAAGCGTTGTTGAAAGCCATGCCGGCCAGGAACTGGGCATAGGCCATCTGTTCGCGCGCTTCCATGTCCTGGCCGTTTTCCACGGCACGCGGCAGGTAGGCAACAATCAGGCTGATCGCCTTCAGCGCGCAGGCGTCGGTAATCGGCGTGGCGATGGTGGAAACATAGGCTTCGATAGCATGAGTGAGCGCATCCATGCCGGTGGCAGCCGTCAGCGAAGGCGGCATGCCAGCCATGGTTTCCGGGTCATTCACCGACAGGATAGGCGTGGTGTGCTTGTCGACAATGGCCATCTTGATGTGGCGTGCCTCGTCGGTGATGATGCAAAAACGCGTCATTTCACTGGCAGTACCGGCGGTGGTATTGATGGCCACCAGCGGCAGCTGCGGCT